>JANOOA010000234.1:0-2816 GCA_031421115.1 Gammaproteobacteria bacterium
GCGTGGCGCGTATAAACCCATCAACCCCAATGACCACGTCAACATGGGGCAAAGCACCAACGACACCATTCCCACCGCCATACGCCTGACGGCGCTCGCCAAACTGCCGCGCCTGCTGGCCGCCGTGCGCAGCATGGCCGATGAATATGCACGCATCGGCGCCGCCGAAATCGACACCGTGAAAAGTGGCCGCACCCATCTGCAAGACGCCGTACCCACCACGATTGGCCGTGAATTTAACGCCTATGCGTGGACGCTGCGCCGCTGCGCCACCCACCTGCAAAACCGCCGCGATGCACTATGCGACATCGGCTTGGGCGGCAGCGCGGCGGGCACCGGCCTCAACACCGCACCTCACTATGCGCAAAACGCCGCCGCAGAACTGGCGCGACTCACCGGCGAACCGCTTCGCCCCGCCACCGACCTTGCCGCGCAAATGCAATCCATGCACGACGTTCAAGCGCTGTCATCCGCCATCCGCGACCTCACGCTTGAAGTCATCCGCATCGCCAACGACATGCGCCTGCTGGCCTCCGGCCCGCGCACTGGCATCGGTGAAATTTTATTACCTGCCGTGCAACCCGGCTCCAGCATCATGCCCGGCAAGGTTAATCCGGTGATGTTCGAAATGCTTAACCAGGTGTGCTATCAAGTGTTGGGACAAGACGCGGCGATTGCCGCCATGACGCAAGCCGGTCAACTGGAATTAAACGTAATGATGCCGGGCCTTGGCTCAGCGCTGTTTGATGCCATGGACTGGCTCACCAATGCCCTTAGCGCCACTACAGCATTCAATCTCAAAGGCTTGCAGGTAGACCGCGTGCGCTGCAAGGAATTTCTGCATGCCAGTGTGGCCCTGGCAACCCTGCTCAACACCCGCATCGGCTATGCCGCCGCCGCTGAAATCGCCAAAGCTTCCGAAAAATCCGGCCGACCAGTGCGTGATATTGTTGCAGAAAAAAATCTGATGACAGCGGCGGAATTTGATGCGCTAGTGTTGCAGGCGGCTAAGGAAGGATGTGAAGGGTAATATTGATGTCATTTAGACCGAAGGGGCGCGTGGGCCAGCATTCCTGTCACGAACACATGCCCCTCAATCTGGTATTACCAATACCAGGCCCGGATAAATAACATTGGCATTTCTGACATGGTGTCGATTGGCCTTATAAATTGCCGACCAGCGCACGGGATTCGCGTAAATCCCGGGACGTGCGGCAATCTTCCATAAACTGTCACCGCGCCGCACCGTATAATGCGCGGCTCTGACAGGCTCAGACGGCGCCACCTCAGAAACAGGTGACCGCGCCACAACAACTGCTTGCCGCAAGCGCTGCGCCTCATGCAACTCATCTACCAGACGCCGCGCTGCCGCATAAGCGGCTTTCCCTTCTTCACGCTGATGCGCCGCTTCAATGGCAGCCATTTCTGCCTGTTGTGCGTTGGTGAATGGCGGCAGACTACGCGCTTCATCCAGTAAAACTCGCGCGCGACCCAGCAAGGTCTGATTAACATCATGCTTGGCATGCTGCGTGGCTTCACGCGCTAACCGCACCGTCGCCTCGTCATCATCAAGCAACGCCGCCGCCTCAGCTTGCTGCAACAGCCCCATCGCACCGCCTGACAACGCATCCACAGCGTCAGCCTCTTGCAACGCGGCTTTCGCCTCGTTAATCGCCGACGCCATGGTGCGCGCCTTGGTAGCCCCTGCTTTGGCCGCCAAGGCATCGCGCTGCGCCTGTTCGAACGCACCCTCACTCAACTTTTCTTCTGCCTTGGATAACAAGCTTTGCGCATCCTGTAAAGTCTCGGGCGCGTGGCTGGCGGCATCAACCTGACGTGCAGCATCCAATGCCTGACGGGCATCGCTCATTTCCTGAGTGGGCGGACCCGAAGTCGCACAGCCCGCCAGCAGCAGACTGCCAGCCAGCCAAGAAGCGATATGGAGCCATAAGCGGTAAGCGTGATGTGCTTTAAATCGTATCATTAATCGCAACCTATCACTGGTATTGCGGGGTGTCAAGAAAAGGAGGTTTTTCAATCGCCGTTTTTAGGTTAAAAATGCTATCGTATTATAGCTCAATCACCCCATCAATCGAAAAGTCTGAAACTTAAACATCCATGACAGATATACTAATTCTTTATTACAGCCGTTACGGCGCCGTAGCCAACATGGCGCAACTGATTGCCCGTGGGGTAGAAGAAGTGCCAGGCATGCAGGCGCGCTTACGCACCGTCCCCGAAGTTTCCACGGTATGCGAAGCCGTGCAAGACAGCATTCCCCAACACGGCGCGCCCTACGTCACGCTCGACGACCTGCGCACCTGCGCCGGACTGGCGCTGGGCAGCCCCACCCGCTTTGGCAACATGGCCGCCGCGCTCAAATACTTTCTCGACAGCACCAGTCCACTGTGGTTATCCGGCGCGCTCATCGGCAAACCCGCCGCCGTATTCACCTCCACATCAACACTGCACGGCGGACAGGAAAGCACCCTGCTCTCCATGATGCTGCCCTTGATGCACCACGGCATGCTGATGATGGGTCTGCCCTACAGTGAAACCGATCTGTTGAACACCACCACGGGCGGCACGCCTTACGGTGCTACTCATCTGGCTGGCCTGGACAGTAAAATACCCCTTAGCGAAGAAGAAAAACGCCTGTGCCGCGCATTGGGCAAGCGATTAGCGGACACAGCGCAGCGGCTGGCGAGGTAAAAAGATTAGGGAATGTATGGAAACGCCTGAAGTGTCATTTCGAACGAAGGTGAGAGATCTTTGAGAGATCTTGCAAGATTCCTCGCTACACTCGGAATGACACA
>JANOOA010000235.1:0-2334 GCA_031421115.1 Gammaproteobacteria bacterium
CGGCGTTGGCAGATAACACCGTCAGCATTATTGACTGCCCGGTTGATTACAGAGAAAATCTTAAATTGACTGAAAAACTTGGGAATATGATTTTTCAATTATGAGTGTACCCCTTATTTCCCCTCAAGATGTGCGGTCGGGCTATCGGGAAGCGCCATCGCGCTATGCGACATCCCGCTGTGCAAATGATAGCGGCGCGATCAGAACTCATTTACGTCTGTTAAGTTATAATATTCAAGCGGGGATCGCTTCCACCCGCGCCCACCATTATGTGACGCAAGGCTGGAAAAATGTTTTGCCACATACCCGCAGTTTTGAGAATTTAGATCGGATTGCACACGTAGTGAGTGACTATGATGTGGTTGCTCTGCAGGAAGCTGATGCCGGGAGTATGCGTAGCTATTTCATTAATCAGGTCGAATACCTGGCAAGACGTGGACACTTTCCTTTCTGGTATCATCAAACCAACCGCAATCTGGGGAAGTTTGCTCAACATAGCAATGGCTTGTTAAGCAAAATCGAGCCTCAGGAAATAGTTGAACACAAACTGCCTGGATTAATTCCTGGCCGCGGCTTGATGATGGCGCGGTACGGGGGCGGTGAGCATCCGTTAGTGATATTGCTGGCACATTTGGCGCTGAGCAAGCGCGCGCGCCTGCAGCAGCTTGCATTCATTAGCGAAATTGTTAACGATTATCAGCATGTCGTGTTAATGGGTGATCTGAATTGCCAGCTACAGAGTCAAGAAATGGATTTTCTGCTTGGGAGCACCCATTTGTGCGAACCCCTGGAAACTTTACATACGTTTCCCAGTTGGCGACCATTTCGCAATATTGACCATATTTTGGTAACTCCTTCACTCAAGGTCAGCAATGTACAAGTGCTTAGTCACGCCCTCTCTGATCATCTTCCTATCTCCCTGGAGTTAGCGCTGCCTGACAGTGTGCGGCTGCCCATTTAAAAAATGTCCACCCTTGAAGGATATACCATGAAAAAACTTTTAATTCCCATGGCAGGGTTGGCATTTATTGTGGCGCCATGACATTCCCTGATGAAGAAAAACATCATTTGATGCATCTGATCAGCAGCCAGCGCTGGGCGGCGTTGGCTACGCTTTCTGAAGATGGGCCATGCGCATCCATGGCCGCCTATGTTCCTGAGTCGGGTTTTGGCGGTTTTTTATTGCACCTCAGCCGCCTCGCCGCACATACCCGCAACCTGTTGCAGGATGCACGCGCCTCGCTGGTCATTACCGAGACTGATACCGGAGAGGGTGATCCACAAACCCTGGCGCGTGTCAGCATTCAATGCCGGGTGACTGTATTAAGCCGTGACAGTGAAGAATTTTCCGCAGCACGGGCAATTTATATCCACCGCCTGCCAGCGTCTGAATTGCTGTTTGGCTTTAGCGATTTCGTGTTGTTTCGGCTGGAACCCGCAGAGGTTCGTTATATAGGCGGTTTTGCGCGCGCGTATACACTGAGCGGTGAGCAACTGCAAAAAATCGCCAATAACCCGGCAAGCTCTGATGTATGACGTGCTGTTATTTCGCCGTTCCTGGGTATCCCGGCAGCGCAGCGGTGCGCTCCTGGCTACTCACGTGCATCCTTGCGCTTCAAAAAACGGGCATTGCTAACTAACTATAGATAACTCATTATTCCATTTGGACATCAGGAGCCTGACCGAGTATTCCAACATTTTCTGGCGCTTGCTATAGCACTTGGACTTGCGCCGTAACCGGGCAAGAAAATGCCCGAACAGGCGGTTCTAGCCCTCCACCGTATAGGTTTCTGCTTGCGACTGAACGTGCTGTTGTTCGGGAACAAAGCCTTCATACGGCGCCCAGTAATCCGTCATGACGTCCCCGCAAGCCAGCGACCCTACCGACGCCCAAAGCGTTTCTCCTGTGACAGTTCCCCGGGAACCCAATACGCCATCGAGGAATCTTTTCCCATCTCGATCAACAGCAATCCATATCCAGCAATAGTTTTTTTTGAACCGATATAGGTATGCATCTCATCCATCTCCATTACCTCTACAGGCTCCGCCCTCTTGATGTCAGGTAAGGCTTCGCCAAACGCCTTGATCCAGTTCAGTATGGAGACATTGCTGAATTTCAAAATACGGCCAATCGACCTGAAGCCCAGCCCTTCCAGATAGAGCTCCAAGGCCTGACGCTTCGTCGCCTTATCGCCAATACCCGCACGTTGCTCAACCGTATAACGGTACCGGCAACCCTTGCATAAATAACGCTGCCGACCTTGGGCAATACCGTCTTTGCAGTACACTTTGCCGTCACATTTCGGACAATCCATCATAACCTCCCCTCATAAA
>JANOOA010000236.1:0-12569 GCA_031421115.1 Gammaproteobacteria bacterium
AGCGTTATTCACGGCGATGCGACCCGCCAGCGTCCAGGCCGGGACGGCGGCCAGCGCGGTCTGTCGCACCTGCCACGCAAACTCTGCGCTGGCAGAGGCTGCGGGGGTTGCCAGAGTTGTCGGCGCGCTGGCGCAGGCCGATAGCGCCAGCGTTATTATCAGCGCGGCGGCAACCGCGCCTGCGCCGCGCAGGAAGCCGCCAGTGCATCTCATTTAAAGCTTAATACCAAAACGCTGCATCACCCCGCGCAGCACTTTATGATCAGGGGTTTTTTCCAAGGCGCGCCGCCAGATTTCACGGGCGCCGGACTGATCGCCCGTGACCCATAGCACTTCGCCCAAGTGGGCGCCAACTTCTGAATCCTGGCCTGCATCCCATGAGCGGCGCAGATAAGTGAGCGCCTCTGCATGCTTGCCGAGCTTGAACAGCACCCATCCCATGCTGTCCAGAATGGCGAAGTCCTCGGGCTGCAACTCGAGTGCGCGCTTGACGTACTCGTAGGCCTCCTGATAGCGGGTAGTGCGATCGGCCAGCGTGTACCCCAGCGTATTGAGCGCCCCCGCATTGGCCGGTTCACGCTGCAGAATCGCCGTCAGGTCTTGCTCTACAATATCAATTCGATCCAGCCGTTCTGCCGCCAGCGCACGGCTGTGCAGCAAGTCAATATTGTCGGGCGTTTCTTTGAGCGCGGCGTTATAAACCTCCATCGCTGTGGCATAGCGCTCTGCCTGGTATAAAATTGATCCTTCGATGTTCGCAATGCGCGCCTTCTGCGCGGCATCACCGGGCGCGAGTGCACGCACATTGTTTAATGCGCCATCCACATCGCCCTGATCCGCCATGATGATGACGACGCGCAGTTGCGCAGACAGGGCGTGCTCGCCGTCCGTTACCGCCAGATACCATTTTTTGGCGGTGGCCTGATCCTTGCGCGCCTCGGCGACCACACCCAGATAGTAGCTGGCCGCGTTGCCCTGCCGGGGCTGAAGCAGGAGTCGACTCAGATGGCGCTCAGTGGCATCCAGTTGCTTCAGATCCAGTGCGACCAGGGCGGCGGTCAATAGCACTTCCGGATTGTCCGGCGCCTGTTTGGCAAGTATCTCAAGCTGCGCCAGTGATGCGTCATAGCGACCCGCGCCGAGCAGCAAGCGGGCATAAATCATGCGCAGCCCGCCATCTTCGGGCTGCTTGTTCACTACTTCCTGCAAGACATCAGCAGCGCGTCCCGGCTCGCCTTTTAACTGCAAAGCGCGCGTCTGCAATACCACGGCATTCGCCCAGTCAGGCTTGAGCCGGTGCGCGGTTTCAGCGGCACGCAATGCCGCATCGAGCGCATCGGCACGTAGCGCTATTTGGCCGTAAGCATAATGAGCATAAGGATCGTCTTGATATTTAACGATGAGTTTGTCCATAAATGCCAACGCCGCTTTGCCATCTGCCACATTAAACAGCAGCGATGACACCGCGCCAAAACCATGATCAGGCGAATTAGCGCTTTCTGCCAGTACCACGTCCACATGCTCTCGGGCGGCATCAAGCTGCCCCTGACGGATCAGCGCGGCGGCGATAAACAGACGCGCGTCCAAACTACGTGGGCTGGTTGCCAGCCACTGCCGGGACAATTCCAGCACTTTTTTATCGTCGCGACCCATGGCGGCGGCGCGCGTCGCACGCTCGGCCACACGAGGATCGTGCGTGCTATGCGCCAACGCTTCATACTGTTCTGCCGCCACATCAAACTGGCCGCGCTGGGCCGCCATCTCCGCCACCAGCGCCTGATAGAGTGCAGTGCGAGGCAAGGGTGCGGCAATATCCCCGGAAACGTGCATACTTCCCGAACGGGTCGCAGCACAGCCACCCACAAAGAGGGTCGCCACCAATAATCCCGCAACTACCCTAAGGTTATTCATTCGCCAGCTCCGGCATTTAATGATAAAATCATGATGTTTCTGATGGATAGCTAGTGTTACATATTACAGCGTGCAAGTCTTCCCCCCCATCTGTGCGGCTCAAACACGGCTTAAGGTGCGGGATTACTTGCTATATTAGCGGTTTATGCTTAAATTAGTTAATCTACAGATGGATAAGTTCAATGCGCCTGTTGGCCGTCGGCATTAACCACAAAACCGCTCCCATCGAAATCCGGGAGCGCGTGGCATTTGCCCCTGATCGCTTACCTGAGGCCTTACATGACCTCAGAGCGCGGTCGCGTGTCGAAGAAGCTGCAATTTTATCCACCTGCAATCGCACTGAATTAATGTGCTGTGTAAAAGATGCCAGCGCAGATGCCACAGCAGATGCGGTCGTGACCTGGCTGGGCGACTATCACCGCCTGCGTAAAGACCAAGTCGCGCCGTACATTTACCTGCATCCCGAACAAAACGCCGTGCGCCACATGTTACGCGTTGCCAGCGGGCTGGATTCCATGATACTCGGCGAACCGCAGATTCTCGGCCAGATCAAATCCGCTTACGCCACCGCCATGCAGGCCGGCACCGTGGGCACGTTACTGGGCCGGCTGTTCCAACATACCTTTTCCGTCGCCAAGCAAGTGCGCACCGACACGGCGATTGGCTCCAGCCCGGTATCGGTGGCCTTCGCTGCGGTGAGTCTCGCCAAACAAATTTTCGATGACTTGCCGCATCGCACCGTGATGCTGATTGGCGCTGGCGAAACCATTGAACTGGCGGCGCGTCATTTGCACGAAAATGGCATCGGTCGCATTATCATCGCTAACCGTACAGTCGAAAAAGCCCACGCGCTGGCGAGCAATTTTAATGGTTATGCTATCGAACTTTCAGAAATACCCGCGCATCTCGCCGAAGCCGACATAGTCATCTCATCCACCGCCAGCCCACTGCCCATCCTCGGCAAAGGCGCGGTAGAAAGCGCCATCAAAGCGCGCAAACACCGCCCGATGCTGATGGTCGACATCGCTGTGCCGCGTGACATCGAATCCGAGGTGGGCGAGCTGCGCGACGTCTATTTATATACCGTGGATGATCTTCAGGAAATTATTCAGGAAGGCCTTAAGTCACGTCAGGAAGCCGCCAAGCAGGCAGAAGAAATCATTGACGTGCAAGTGACGCGCTTCATGGGCTGGATGCAATCGCTGGATTCGGTCTCCACCATTCGCGCTTACCGCGAACAGGCCGAGCGCGTGCGTGATGAAGAAATCGAAAAAGCACGCCGTATGCTGGAACGCGGCATGCCCGCCGCTGAAGTATTGCAATCTCTGGCACGCGGACTCACCAACAAATTGACACATACCCCCAGCGCGCAAATGAAACAGGCCGGTTTCGATGGGCGCAATGAGCTGCTCGATGCCGCACGGGAATTATTCGACTTAAAGAATACGGTCTAACTCGTGAAACCTTCCATCCATAGCAAGCTGGAGGCTCTCTCCGAACGCTTGCAAGAAATCAGCGCCTTATTGGGCGATCCCGCCACCATCAAAAATCAGGAACGGTTTCGCGCGCTTTCCATGGAATACGCGCAACTCAACCCGGTGATCGAGTGCTTCAAGCATTATCAAATCACGCAGCAAGACATCATCGCCGCCGAAGAAATGCAGCGCGACAACGACCCTGACATGCGCGCCATGGCCACCGATGAAATCAAACAGGCGCAAGCACGTGCTGCCGCATTGGAAATGGAGTTACAAAAATTACTACTGCCCTCTGACCCCAGCGACAACAGCAACATCTTTCTGGAAATTCGCGCCGGCACTGGCGGTGACGAAGCGGCAATCTTTTCTGGCGACCTTTACCGCATGTACGCACGTTACGCTGAAAAACAACGCTGGCAAACAGAAGTTATCAGCGAGCATCCCGGCGAACACGGCGGCTACAAGGAAATTATCGTGCGCATCATCGGCCAGGGCGCTTACTCACGCCTCAAATTTGAATCGGGCGCACACCGCGTGCAGCGCGTGCCTGAAACAGAAGCGCAAGGCCGCATCCATACCTCGGCCTGTACTGTCGCCATCATGCCCGAAGTCGCCGAGATCGACGAAGTGCCCATCAATCCCGCCGACCTGAAAACCGACACCTTCCGCGCGTCCGGCGCCGGTGGCCAGCATGTTAACAAAACCGATTCCGCAATTCGTATTACCCACATACCCACCGGCACCGTCGTCGAATGCCAGGACGAACGTTCGCAACACAAAAACCGCGCGCGCGCCATGTCGCTGCTGCAAGCCAAGCTAGTCAACGCGCAACGCGACAAACAAGCCGCAGAACAGGCCCAGACCCGCCGCCTGCTGGTCGGCAGCGGTGACCGCTCCGAACGCATCCGCACCTACAACTACCCGCAAGGCCGTCTCACCGATCATCGCATCAACCTCACGCTCTACAAACTCGCTGACATTATGGAAGGCAACCTGGATGCCGTGCTCGATCCGCTCGCCAGTGAACATCAGGCGGACTTGCTGGCGACGATGGGGGATTAAGCTAAGCAGCCGCGCAGGCTAAACGCTTATTTAGACATTCATCGAGAGCTGCAACAAAAGCGCGGGGTTATTGGCGGGGATGAACTGCATCCGATCCTGTTTTCCTTTTCAAGTTACAACAACACCCGTTCAACGCCGCCCGATTGTGTTTTCTCCACAAACTTTTGCTGCCAGCTTTCGCCTAATAATTTGTTAGCCAGCTCTACCACAATGTAATCGGTTTGCATTCCCGTGTCACCCGCATAGCGTGATAACCCTTGCTGACAGGCGGGGCAGGAGGTGAGCATTTTTACTTCGCCACTCTCAGCCGTCTCTGCGCCAGTGAGCGCCTTGATGCCTTTGTGTAATTCTTCCTGTTTGCGGAAACGCACTTGCGCAGCGATATCGGGACGAGCGATGGCAAAGGTACCTGCTTCGCCGCAGCAACGATCAGAAAGTTGCACGCCTTGCCCCATCAAAGTTGAGGCAACACTAATGGGGTTATGGGTTTTCATGGGGGTGTGGCAGGGGTCGTGATAAATGTATTTCACGCCGGGCACACCGCTCAGGCTCACGCCTTTTTCCATCAGGTATTCATGAATGTCGAGCAGGCGACATCCGGGAAAAATAGCATCAAATTCATATTTCAAAAGCTGGTCCATACAGGTGCCGCAGGACACGATGACGGTTTTGATATCCAGATAAGACAGCGTATTTGCCATGCGATGAAACAGCACCCGATTTTCAGTGCTGATCTGACGCCCCTTGGCTTCGTCGCCACTGGAAGATTGCGGATAGCCGCAGCATAAATAACCGGGCGGCAACACGGTTTGCGTGCCGACTTCATACAGCATGGCAAGTGTGGCAAGACCGATCTGGCTGAACAAGCGTTCTGAGCCGCAACCGGGGAAATAAAATACTGCATCCGATGTTTCATTGGCCTTAGCCGGGTCGCGCAAAATCGGGATAACATTTTTATCTTCAATGCCAATCAGCGCGCGCGTGGTCTTGGTGGGCAAACCGCCGGGCATGGGTTTCTTCATGAACTGGATGACTTGCGTCTTCATCGTAGGCTTGCCTGTCGTAGCCGCCGGAGGCTCATTCTTCTTACCCAGCAGACCCAGACGCTTGACGACATTATGCCCCAGACGTTGCCCGGCGTAGCCCCATTCGATCATGGTTTTACGCATGAGTTTGATGGTGGATGGATCCGTGACATTAAGAAACGCCATCGCCACCGTGGTGCCGGGACTGGCATGGCGTTGACCGCGCGCTTTGAGGATGCGGCGCATGCGCACGGTGACATCACCAAAATCAATGTTGACCGGGCAAGGGTTCAAGCATTTATGACACACCGTGCAGTGGTCAGCGACATCATTCATTTCATCGAAGTGACGAATCGAAATACCGCGCCGGGTTTGCTCCTCATAAAGAAATGCTTCGATGATGAGGCCCGTGGCAAGAATTTTATTGCGCGGCGAATAAAATAAATTGGCGCGTGGCACATGGGTGTTGCACACCGGCTTGCACTTGCCACAGCGCAGACAGTGGCGGATATCATCATTGAGTGCGCCGAGTTCACTTTGTTCGAGAATCAGCGCTTCTTGCTGCACCAGGCGCAGCGAGGGTGTATAGGCATTATGTAAGCCCGAATCTGCGAGTAATTTACCGCGATTGAAGCGGCCTTCAGGATCAACTTTTTGTTTGTATCCCGCAAAGGCCTGTATCGCCGCTGGCTCCATGTAACGAATTTTGGTGATGCCGATGCCGTGTTCGCCCGAAATAACACCGCCCAGCGCCGTTGCCAGCGCCATGACGCGATCAACAATGCGCTCGGCCTCCTGCATCATTTCATAATCGTTGGAGTTGACGGGAATGTTGGTGTGCACGTTACCATCGCCCGCATGCATGTGAGTGGCGACGAACAAGCGGCTGGAACGAATGCGGGTGTGAATCTCATCAAAGCGCTGATGAAATTTTTCCAGCTCGCGCCCGGCAAAAATCGCCTTGAGCGGCCGCTCCACTTCGCTGCGATACGAGATGCGTAAATCGCGCCGCTGCAATAATACAAACAGCGTATCACCTTCTTGAGTTCTAGCTTGAGTGGGAGCATCGAGTAACTCCATGCATGACGCCGCAGGGCTGTCGAGCTGTTGCAGAATTGCGCTCCATTGCTGCTGGATTTTCAGCAGGTAATCGCGTGCGGCGGTAATCTTGTTGGCGATGATAACATCGCTCTCAGCATCGGGCGCGTAATCAGTGCTTCTTGTGAGTTTGGCGGGGTCATCGCTGTTCAGGTAGTCAAGCAGTGCGGCGACCAGGCGCAACTTGTTAGCCATCGACTGCTCGATGTTGATGCGCTCGATGCCTTCGGAATATTCCGCCAGACGCGGCAGCGGGATCACCACGTCTTCATTGATCTTGAACGCATTGGTGTGCGCGGCAATCGCGGCAGTGCGGGTGCGGTCCGCCCAGAAGCGGCTACGTGCCTCCGGGCTCACGGCAACAAAACCTTCGGCATCGCGCGCATTCGCCAGGCGCACCACATGCGAAACCGCGCGCGCCACTGCATCTTCCACATCACCCGCCACGTCTATAATCAACACCATCTTTGGCCGTTCACGACGCGGTGCTTTAGTGCTGTAATTCACGGCGCGTACATAGCGCTCGTCCAGATGTTCCATACCTGCCAGCAACACATCGGGTTGTGTGTCCAGATAGTCTTTGATTTCAACAATCGCCGGCACAGCGCGGCGCAAGTCGGCGCCGAAAAATTCCAGGCACACCGTACGCATGAAACGCGGTTCACGGTGCAGAATAAATACGCCGGAAGTAATTAACCCATCACAGCCTTCTTTTTGTACGCCGGGTAATCCACCGAGAAATTTGTTGGTGACGTCTTTGCCCAAACCAATCTTGCGCAATTCGTGGCCGGGGATACGCAAAGTCTCGCATCTACCGGTGGGCGTCTTGCCATCGGCCTGATAATAGGTGACACGAAATTCTGCAAATTCCACATCATGAATTTTGCCGAGGTTATGATTAATGCGCTCCACTTCCAACCATTGCGCCTCGGGCGTGACCATGCGCCACGACACCAGATTGTCCAGACATGTGCCCCACAACACCGCTTTTTTTCCGCCAGCGTTCATTGAGATGTTGCCCCCGATGGTAGACGCATCCTGCGATGTGGGATCAACTGCAAACACATGGCCTGCGGCGTAGGCGCGCTCCGACACGCGCTTGGTAACTACGCCGGCTTCAGCACGCACGGTGGCGACAGAATTCGATACGCCCGGCAAGGTGTGAAACTCCACCTGACCCAAACCTTCCAATTTTTCCGTGTTGATCACCGCTGTATCCGGGTGCAGCGGCACTGCGCCGCCAGTGTAACCGGTGCCACCGCCGCGCGGGATAATGGTTAGTCCCAGCTCGATGCAGGCTTGAACTACGCCCGCCATTTCTGCTTCGCTATCAGGCGCAATCACCACAAACGGATATTCAACGCGCCAGTCGGTGGCATCGGTGACATGCGAAACGCGCGCCAGGCCGCTGAAATCAATATTGTCGCGCCGCGTTACCTTGGATAAACGCTTGATGGTTTTTTTGCGCAAGTCATACTGGCTTGAAAACCAATCCTGAAAAGCCTGCACCGCCGCACGCATCGCCTGCTCCAACTCCAGCGCCAGGGGATTATCCCCCGAACGCTCCCGAATCTGCTCCAGGCGCTGCACCAGCGTATTGATCAGCGATGCGCGGCGCTTGGGATTTTCCAGCAAGTCATCCTGAATAAACGGGTTGCGCGACACAATCCACATATCGCCCAGCACTTCAAACAGCAACCGCGCCGAATGCCCGGTGCGGCGCACGCCACGCAGTTCGTTCAACACCTCCCACATGCGCTCGCCCAGAAAGCGGATCACAATTTCGCGGTCAGAGAACGAGGTGTAGTTATACGGAATTTCGCGGATGCGTGAGGCGCTGCTGCTCATGTCGGGGTAGCCGGTAAGGGTTTAATAGGATTGCCATTTTAGCATGTCTGGGGGTGGATAATTCTGACATGGTTCGCAGGGGAATTTAACCCAGATTTTCCATTAGCACTCTACTGCGGCCGCACAAAGCACTGAATCTGCGCGACGGCCTGTTGCAAGTAACAAAAAAAAGTCGCCGGATCGGTATCGCCACCGCCCACTTGATACCAGAGGGCAGGACGCTGCTGCGTCTCAAGATAGCTCGCCACGAGGATGGTTTTCCCCGCTCCAGGCGGGGACGTGTTAGCTTTGCGAGTGGGGCACGCGCCACTAATGCACCACCACATCATCAGGATGCGGTTTACTGATGGTGCGCAACTCTTCACGCACCAGCAGCACGCCCATGCGCACATACTCGACGATCTCCGCGTAGGCGGCTTCATCTTCATTGGTCGCTGCGTCCGCGTCAGCGTGCATTTGGGCAATTTCCGCCATGTCTTTGATGATTTCGTCTGAAGCCTCCGGCAACGGGCCGATCTCTTCGATGCCACCCATGCTCAGACCCAGCACAAACCCCTGGCACCACTCTGCCAACGCCGCCGCGCGCTTTTCCAGTGGCTCATCGTCACCGGGCAACAATGGATGAAAACCATAGTCCATGTCATTTAACTGATCCAGCACCCGACCCAGCAATGCACTGAGCAAGGCGCGGCCGTCTTCGTTCATATCCACCTCCTCGTCTGGTTCAGCACCCAGAATATGGGATATCCAGGTGGCGCTATCCACCGTTTCTTTCACGCACAACAAGCCGCTCAGCAAGCCGTGACATTCAGCCACGTCGGCCGACGAACCGACGCGCCGCAGCGCCTCATTCAATTCATCGTACTGGGTAAGTTCAACATCATCTGTCATATCAGCACTCCCCCTGTTTAGGTTTGACACTATGCTATCACCCCTGATAGCGGGTTTCATCAAAATGTTGGCCTCATTCAGATAGACACTACTTGGCCTTGACCACGCGTTGCGTCCGGTCTACTATTTGATCCATGAAAACCATCAAACCTGAAACACCCGCCCGCGCCATCGAGCAAGACCTGCGTAACCTCGAATTTCGTATCGATGAGCTTATTCAGATCTGTGATCGGCTACGCGAAGAAACCGCCCTGCTACGCAGCCAACAGACGGGCCTATTAGCCGAGCGGGTCAACTTATTGGCTGAGCGCGCACATCTCATCAAAAAAACCGAGGTCGTCAGTTCGCGGGTGGAATCGATGATCCTGCGCTTTAAATCCATGGAGTATGACGCATGAACAGCGCCCCCACCAATGCTGTTACCAGTGAAAGCATTGCCGTTACCGTGCAGATATTGGAGAAAGAGTATCGCATTGCCTGTCCGGCAGAAGAGCGCGACAACCTGCTGGCCTCAGCGCAGCGCCTCAATGTAGCCATCCAGGAGATCCGCGACAGCGGCAAAGTGGTGGGGGCAGATCGCATCATCGTTATGGCAGCACTGAATATTACCCACGAACTACTCCAGCACCATTCCCAAAAAGACGGCACCACCCAATCACTCGGCCAGCGCATCAAAGTGCTGCAACACAAGGTTGACGGCGCCCTGTATCGGGATCGCCAGCTCGAACTATAAGGCGCGAGCCACCCATTGCCCGCAGATGGTGTCCGCCAGCTTTTTCAGATAGAATAAGTCTGGAACATCCCCTGCGGTGCCCGTGTATGGACTGGGTTTTTCTTGAGCCTAATTCTTAAACCCCGGGAACTTGTTTGCTGATATTGTTGTGCATGTCCACGCCACTCTGGTGGCATGGAAAGCCTGATATATCGCACAAGTACCCACTTGAACCATTGGTTCAAGAACAAAGGTCTGTTACGCCACAGGCGGAGGATGTTCCTCTTTGTTACCCATGCCCACTCCTTCACACGCCGAATTACGCCAGAAGATGCGCGCGCAACGCGCCCGCCTCAGCCCAGCTCAACAAGCCCACGCCGCACTTCAGGTGGCACACCGCATCGCTCACTCTACCCTGTTTCAACGCAGCCAGCACATTGCCTGCTACCTTCCACAACGCGGCGAACTTGATCCCACACCACTCATGCAACGCGTCTGGGCAATGCGTAAAACCTGTTATTTGCCGATATTAAGTCCACTGCCTGGCGGGCGTTTATGGTTCGTGCCTTACCGCCAGGGCGATCCATTAACACCGAATCGGTTCGGCATTCTTGAGCCGTGCCTCTCAACTGCGCACTGCGCACCGCCCTGGGCGCTGGATCTGGTTTTAACGCCCCTGGTCGCCTTCGACGCGCAAGGTAACCGCCTTGGCATGGGCGGCGGATTCTATGACAAGACCTTTTCTTTTCTTCGCCAAAATTTATACCGGCACCAGCATTGGTGCAAACCACGCCTGGTCGGCCTCGCTTACGACTTCCAGTGTGTTGCAACATTACAACACTCTTCCTGGGATGTTCCGTTGCAGGCGATTGCCACTGAGCTACGACTCTACCACCCTGGAAAAAACGCACCATGAATTACTGGCTAATGAAATCCGAACCCGACGCCTTCAGCATCAACATGCTTCAGAACCGCCCAGAGCAAACTGAACACTGGGATGGCGTACGCAACTATCAAGCACGCAACATGCTCCGCGACCAAATGAAAATTGGTGATTTAGCCTATTTTTATCATTCCAACTGCAAAGTTCCTGGCATCGTTGGCATCGTCGAAATTGTCAAGGAAGGCTACCCTGATTTCACTGCATTTGATCACGACGACCCACATTATGATCCCGGCAGCAATCCTGGTCAGCCGCGCTGGTACATGATTGACGTGCGTTACGTACACTCATTCAGTCGCATCATCAGTCTTGATGAACTCAGAAATCACGATCAACTACATTCAATGACACTCTTGAAACGTGGCAATCGACTCTCTATAATGACCATCGCAACAAAAGAGTGGCAATATATTTTAAAACTCGATACACTTTTTCACGAAAACTATTAAAGTAATCGGAAGCGCTTGACGATATAACTTTCGTTAAGACATAGAAGTATGTTGGAAGTTAGTTATACTTAACCGCGTCCATCTCAGATGGGCAAATATGCATTTCACATATGGAGGAGTAAACCATGGCTTTAAAGAAAGCAGTTCCAAAGAAGAAAGCAGTCCCAAAGAAGAAGGTAGCTTCAAAGAAGAAGGTAGCAGCCCCAAAGAAAAAGGTTGCGGCCAAGAAGGTAGCTCCAAAGAAGAAGGTGGCAGCCCCAAAGAAAAAGGCTGTTGCCAAGAAGAAAGCTGCGCCAGTTGTAATGTAGAGCGTAGTTTTGCAGTAAACAAAATGCCCGTTAAGGGCCTTTTGTTTTTGTGCTTCACGCTGGAAAATACGACGCACAGGGATGTGCTAGTGTCGCGGGAGGCAGGATGCCGGAAGCGACCGGTGTTTAACTCAGAAACAGGCGGTACGCCGGGTTCTCCGTTTCATCCTCATACGCATAGTTTAAATCTGCCAGATAATCCTGAAATGCCGCTGCCTCTGCCGTGGGCACCTGCACCCCCACCAGCACCCGGCCATAGGCGTCGCCATGATTGCGGTAATGAAACAGGCTGATGTTCCAGCGCCGCCCCATTTTATCGAGAAAGCGCAGCAACGCGCCCGGCCGCTCCGGGAACTCGAAGCGGTAGATCCGCTCATGCTCAATCACCGGCGAGTGCCCGCCCACCATATAGCGCACATGCAGCTTGGCCATTTCATTCTCTGTCATGTCGATGACGGGATACAAAGCGTCCTTCAGGCATTGCACAATTTCATGCCGCTCCGCGTCACCCTGCGTCAGCTTGATGCCGACGAACACATGGGCAGCGGTGGCATCGGAATAACGGTAATTAAACTCGGTGATGCCACGGTCACCGACTCGCCGGCAAAATTCACCAAAACTGCCGGGACGTTCAGGAATGGTCACCGCTAAAATGGCTTCGTGCCGTTCACCGACTTCGGCACGCTCGGCAACATGGCGCAAGCGCCCAAAGTTCATATTGGCGCCGCTATCAATCGCCACCATGCGTTGCGCCGTGATGCCTTCACGCTCAACATATTTTTTAAGCCCCGCCACCGCCAGCGCGCCCGCGGGTTCGGCAATCGAACGGGTATCGTCAAAGATG
>JANOOA010000237.1:0-2850 GCA_031421115.1 Gammaproteobacteria bacterium
GGTGATAACGCCGACTACGCCGAGCGGATGCCATTGTTCATACATGCGGTGTTGGGGGCGTTCAGAGTGCATGGTTTTGCCGTAGAGCATGCGTGACTGGCCGACGGCGAAATCGGCGATGTCGATCATCTCTTGCACTTCGCCGTCACCCTCGCTTTTGATCTTGCCCATTTCCAGTGACACCAGGCTGCCCAGCGCATCTTTGTTAGCGCGTAAATGTTGGGCGATTAAACGCACCAATTCGCCGCGTTTGGGTGCGGGCACGTTGCGCCATTCCCGAAAGGCCTGAACGCTGTTGGCGATGATGGCATCGTAGTCGTTATCTGAACAGAGGCTGACGCGGCCAATCAGGTCGCCCGTGGCCGGGTTGAAAGAGTCGAGGCTATTTTCGCCTGGGGCGCTGTTATTGACGCCGCCGATGCCCAGGGTGTTCAAAAGATCCGTGGCTTGCTGGTTGCTCATGAATGCCTCTGTGTGTTCCTGCATTGTGTTGCTGATAATTTACCACTAAAATGAGTTGTGTTGCTATGCGTCGTGCATGCACGGCGCAGGATGCCGGAAGCGGCCAACGCTTGGTGGGTTTTCAACCCACCCTACATTTAACCCAGATTGTCCCACGACATAAGTCTGGGTATAACGGAGCATTCCCCCCTTTGAAAAAGGGGAGATAGGGGGGATTTAAACGACGCACGAATATAAAAATCCCCCAATGTAGGATTTTATAATGGATTATTTGGGTTTAAGTATAGAGAGCGATTATACCGTGCCGCATAACGAACCTTACATTACTTTTGCCCGCCAGCAGGTGGCTGACATTTTGCAACGTGAGCAAGGCTGGCAGCCATGCCCTGCGGAACTGTGCAAGCTGTTGGTGACCAATGAGAGTGGTGAAGAAGTGCGCCTTGACCTTACGCCAGCACATGCAGTGCCACAGGTGCCGACTATCTATGCTTACTTTGACACGGTGCGCACCGCCGCGCAATTACTGGATGCTTATACGCAGATACGCCGTGCCTACCGCTTTGAGGATGACCTTGAAGCGCAGGTGCCGGTTCACCCCTTTGCTCATGATTTTGTTGCCGCTATTCTGCAGCGTGCGCGTGCCAGTTTGAGTGATGACAATGCCATCAGCATCGCCCAGTGGGTGCAGCATCTTGATGCCTACGCGGCGGTCAAGGCCGTGGAAGCGCTGTTGAACAGCAATGCTGATCTGGCGTTGTTGAAGGTTGCGGTGGCGCGCGGTTGGACAGTGCATTTTGATCATGTTGCGATTCGTTGTGGGTCATCGCGTGAGCGTGCTGCGGAGCGCGTTGTTGATCTGCTGATTGCCGAGCATGGCTATGTTGCTTCGCAAGTGAGTGGTGAAGAATTTTATAGTTTTCCTGATGGCTGGAATGCTTATCCCCTGTATAAAATGCTTGCCAATGGACAGATGTTGCGTTTGTTCATCGACCAGTCGGACGCCGCGCATCCCGCGCAGATCATTCAGCATTGGCATCATGTTTATGGCTATACTGCGCATCACATGGCGCTGCGTACAACGCGCCAGCTCAATGGTGAACGTGTGGCGGTGCCGCTCGCCGAGGTCATGGCGGCGCTGGTCGAGCATGGTGTCGAGAGCATGATGCCTACGGGTGAGTACACGCAGGGTTTATTGTTGCAGGTATTCACTCGCCCGGAGCGCAACCCACAGGTGCCAGATGATATCAAAGAGGCGTTGGCGCGCGTTGACGCCAAACTGCCACGCGCCATCGAGAATGGAAAATTACTGGAAATTGTATCGCGCCGCGAAATGAGCGCCGCACACGCGCGTCAGTGGTTCGCGCTGTATGGGCTGGAATATCAGCCGCACAACCCGCTGCATTCAGCGCCCGTGTATGGTTATTTTCTGCCTGCGCAGGCCGCGCATGTGATCAAGACATCGATATAGGGTGTGCACAGCGCATCCTATAACTAAGAACGGGAAGGCCGCTGCCGATCCAGACGCCGATACGAAATAGCTTCTGCAAGGTGGGCGGTAATAATATCTTCGCTATTCGCCAGATCAGCAATGGTGCGTGCTACTTTTAAAATCCGGTGATAAGCGCGTGCCGATAGCCCGAGTCGTTCAATGGACTGTTCCAGTAACTGCGCATCAGGCTTGCTCAGGCGGCAGGTGCGCTCAATTTGACGATTGCTCAACACGCAATTAGGTTTGCCAGCACGCTGCATTTGCCGCTCGCGCGCAGCTTCAACCCGGACGCGTACCGTGTCACTGGTTTCTTCGACGCGGCCCTCGGCGGCGGCATTGAGTACCTCACGCGGTAGCCGGGGTACTTCAATGTGCATATCAATGCGGTCCAGCAACGGGCCAGAGATACGCCCCCGGTAACGCTGCACCTGATCTTCACTGCAATGACAGCGGCCGTTAGGGTCGCCCAGGTAGCCGCAAGGGCACGGGTTCATGGCGGCGATGAGCTGAAAACGCGAGGGGAAAGTGGCCTGCCGTGCGGCGCGTGAAATCGTAATGTGGCCCGACTCCAGCGGCTCGCGCAACACTTCCAGTACGCGCCGGTCAAACTCCGGCAATTCATCCAGAAACAACACACCGTGATGCGCCAGTGAAATTTCACCGGGACGTGGTTGTGAGCCACCGCCGACTAACGCCACGCCGGATGCAGTGTGGTGCGGTGCCCTGAATGGGCGCTTGCCCCAGAGTGCGGGAGTGAAACCGGCATCACTGATCGACATGATGGTCGCCGCTTCGAGTGCTTCTGCTTCGCTCATGCTCGGTAAAATGCTAGGCAGACGGCTGGCGAGCATCGACTTGCCGGTGCCGGGCGGGCCGATCATCAGCAGGCTGTGGCCACC
>JANOOA010000238.1:0-2367 GCA_031421115.1 Gammaproteobacteria bacterium
GCACGAATCTTCCATTTGCCGCAGCCTGCTGCAACAGATCGAAACCCTGGCGCACCAACACCATGCGGCAAATATCAAACGCATCACCGTCAGGCTCGGGCCGCTATCCGGCATTGCACCCTGGCAACTCGAAGAAGCCTATCATCATATGCGCAACGGCACGGCGGCAGAACACGCAGAACTTCGCATTGAACACGCTCCCATCCGCGTAAAATGCAAGCGATGCAATGCAGAAAGCGAAGTCACCCTGGATGATTTAAACTGCACCCACTGCGGCGACAGCCAAACGACCTTGCTTTCCGGTGAAGAATTGATGCTGGTCGGGATTACGGTGTAATGATAGAGACGCAACGCCTGCGCCTCCAATTATGCGGCGTAGTGCAGGGCGTGGGGTTTCGGCCGTTTGTTTATCGTCTGGCGGTGGAGTTAGGGCTTACTGGTTGGGCGGCCAATACTGCACGGGGCTTGACCATAGAAATAGAAGGCGCTGCGCGCGCGATTGACTGCTTTCTTGAACGGCTGGCACGGGAAAAGCCACTGCACGCGCTTGTTCAGCGGCAAGAAGCAACATTCATCGAACCCTGCGGTGACACGGGTTTTACGCTGCATGAGGGTCTTGCCGAAAGTGGCGTGGATCATCACGCATTCATCTTGCCGGACCTGGCGACCTGCCCGGAATGCCTGGCAGAAATCTCCGATCCAGGCAACCGGCGTTACCGCTACCCGTTTATTGCCTGTACGCAATGCGGCCCACGTTATAGCATCATCACGGCGCTGCCTTATGACCGAGCCCATACTACCTTACGGCATTTTGCTTTATGTCCTGCCTGTGCAACCGAATATAACAACCCACGTGACCGGCGCTTTCATGCCCAGCCCATCGCCTGCCCAGACTGCGGCCCCCAGCTTGCGTTGTGGAATATCTCGGGATCGCCGCTGGTGACGGGCAACGATGCCCTGCTCGATACTGCCGAGGCGATTCGCGCGGGCGCAATCGTAGCCATGAAAGGCCTGGGCGGTTTTCATCTCATGGTCGATGCGCGTAACGAGGTGGCTGTGCGTCGCCTGCGTGCTCGTAAGCGACGCAAGAGCAAACCGTTTGCCATGATGTTCCATACGTTGAATGGGATCAAGACACACTGTAAGGTGTCGGACATTGAAGAACATCTGCTACTATCGGCGGCAAGCCCTATCGTGCTGTTGAAGCGCCAGCGCGGCGGGGATATTGCACCTTCCGTTGCGCCCGAGAATCCTTATCTTGGCGTCATGCTGCCTTACACACCATTACATCATCTGCTGCTTGGGGAACTTGACTTTCCCGTAGTCGCAACCAGCGCTAACCTGCCGGGCGAGCCGATCTGCACTGACGAATCCGATGCACTCGATCGGCTGCGCGACATCGCTGATTTTTTTCTGGTGCATGATCGTCCTATTGCTCGGCCCGTGGACGATTCCGTGGTGCGCGTGATGATGGGACGGGCGCTGATATTGCGCCGTGCGCGTGGTTACGCGCCACTGCCGATTGGGGTAGGCACGTCTTTGCCTGCGGTGCTCGCTGTGGGCGGCCACTTGAAGAACACCGTAGCGCTCTCCTTAGGTAACAGCGTTGTACTCAGCCAGCCGCTCGGCGACCTGACAACAGCACGAGCTGCGCAGGCGCTGGCACAAACCGTAGCCGATATTAACGGGCTATATGCCGCAACGCCCCGCGCTGTCGCCTGCGACGCCCATCCCGATTACACTTCCTCACAGTTTGCACGCAGTTTGGGGCTACCGCTGGTTGCCGTTCAACATCATTACGCCCATGTGTTATCCTGCATGGTGGATAACGAACTGGACGAGCCGGTGCTGGGGGTGGCGTGGGACGGCACGGGTCTGGGAACCGACGGCACACTGTGGGGTGGGGAATTTTTGCGGGTGACCACAGGAGGTTTTGAGCGGGCAGCTCATTTGCGTACTTTTACGCTGCCCGGCGCGGAGCAGGCTATCAGACAACCGCGCCGCGCCGCCCTGGGGCTACTTTATGAGCTCTTCAGCGACGATCTGTTTACGATGGATGAACTCGCACCGATGGACGCCTTCGCACCATCCGAACGGGAGGTACTGAAACGCATGATGGAGCGAGGCATCAACACGCCGCGCACCTCCAGTGCCGGACGTCTGTTCGACGCGGTCAGCGCGTTGCTTGGGCTGTGCCAGATCAACGACTTTGAAGGGCAAGCCGCGATGGCGCTGGAGTTTGCAGCAGAGGCGCATAACGCTACAGACGAAGCCTACCCCTTCCATCTCGAACAACAGCAATCCCCCATCGTGGTGAATTGGGCACCAATGATTTATGGCATCCTTGATGACCTGAAAAATGGTCTG
>JANOOA010000239.1:0-37043 GCA_031421115.1 Gammaproteobacteria bacterium
TTCAGGCACAACGCAGCAGAGTCCGCAGTGACATTGGGACGTGACTCATAAATAATACCAACCACTCCCAGCGGCACACGCATATGCCCCACCTGAATACCGGATGGCTGGTATTTCAAACCGGTAATTTCACCCACTGGATCTGCCAGTGCAGCAATTTGTCGCAAGCCTTCGGCCATCAGCACGATACGTGGCTCGTTGAGCATCAAACGATCCAGCATTGCCGCGTCCAGACCATTGTCCTTGCCCACCTGTAAATCTTTAGCGTTGGCGCTAATCAATTCGTGCGTCTGTTCCTGTAACGCCGTCGCTATAGCACGCAGCGCAGCATTTTTGGCGCCAGTGTCCGCACGGCTCAATTGACGCGCAGCCGCCTTGGCGCGCCGCCCCACGTCCAGCATGTAATCCTTGATTGTCGTCATTGTTCGTTTGTGCTCCCGTTTGATTTCGCCGCCTACTCCCGTGCGCAGCAAAGGAGAAAACCATTCCCTTTTTACATCAAGACCTTGTAGAATAACACATTCTCACCCTGAAAACGTCATAAAAAATCACGATCATAACTTATAACATACTGAATGTTAAATGTATTTATGATTTTCATGGAAAACCGTGACGACACCAGCAGGCGGTAAAACACTAAACACTCCGCAAAAGGTTGGCCAGTGGATAGGGCACTTACTTCCAGGCTCTAACACCGCTTGGACAGTGCTTGTCTTGTCCTTGTGCGCGACATTATGGGCGTGGTATGCAACGCGGGATGCGGCCGAAGAGAAGGCGCGCCTGCTTTTTGATTTCCGCGTGCATGAAACTGAAAACGCCATCCTCAAACGCATGCAAGACTACGAACAGGTATTACGCGGCGCTGCCGGATTATTTGCTGCCTCGCAAAAAGTTGATAGAGAGGAATGGAAGGCCTATATAGCCAGCCTGAACATTAACGAGCGTTATCCCGGCATTCAAGGCATAGGATTTGCGCCGTGGATTCCATCTGCGCACAGAGCCGCGCATGTGCGGCTAGTCCGCGCCGACGGTTTCCCTGGCTACGACATTCAGCCACCCGGCAACCGTGAACACTCTACGCCAACCATGTATCTCGAACCTTTTAGCGGACGTAATTTACGCGCCTTTGGCTATGATATGTTTTCCGAGACGGTGCGTCGTCACGCCATGGAACGTGCACGCGATAATGGCACGCCCATCCTCTCTGGCAAAGTACTGCTGGTACAAGAGACCGATAAAAACATACAGGCTGGCACGCTGCTGTTTTTGCCAGTGTACAAAAACGGCATGCCTCACAACACCATCACTGAACGCCGTGCCGCCCTGATTGGTTTTATTTACAGTCCATTTCGCATGAATAATCTCATGAATGGAATTCTCGGCCACGGAAAATCCACCATCAGAACAGATATCGATGTTGAAATTTTTGATGGGACGCCACCCTCGCCGCGCACTCTGCTCTACGACGATGACTCAGTGCTGCACGCAGCGGATGCTAACTACACACCTTTGTTCAAGCATTCCTCGACCATCAACGTGCAAGGCAATGCCTGGACACTCTATTTTTTTACTCTCCCACCGTTCGAATCAATGATCGAGACGCAAAAGCCGATCATGGTTCTGGCCGCCGGGTTACTATCAAGCTGCTTGTTGTTTGGACTCATCACGCTGCGCAAAAAAGCTGAGGATGACCTGCGCCGTTTTAACGAGATGCTGGAACAACGCATTACAGAACGTACCCATCAACTTGAGATAGCCAACCAGGAACTTGAGTCGTTTTCCTACTCCGTTGCCCACGATTTGCGTGCACCATTGCGCGCCCTGAGTGGTTTCAGCCAAATCCTTACTGAAGATTACGCTGGCACACTTGACGCTAACGCTACAGGTTATCTAAATCGCATTCACATCGCCGGTGAGCGCATGGGCCAACTGGTTGATGACCTTCTTAAGCTTTCACGCGTGGCACGCACCGAAATGAAATCCGAGACACTCAGCTTGAGCGATCTGGCGAAAAAAATACATGCCGATCTGCAACAGCGCGAACCAGAACGCACCGTAACGATGATCACTGGCACAGATATCGTTGCTCAAGGCGACCCCAGGCTGCTTGAAGCTGCTCTCGGAAATTTGCTTATTAATGCATGGAAATTTACCCTCGGAACTCCACAGCCCATTATTGAATTTGGAGAAACCGAGCAGGCTGGCGAAACCGTCTATTTTATACGTGATAACGGTGTGGGCTTCAACATGAACTACGTCAACAAATTATTTAAACCGTTTGAGCGCCTCCACGCAGACGGCGCGTTTGCAGGCACCGGCATCGGTTTAAGCATCGTCTCCAGAATTATCGCACGGCATGGCGGACGGGTATGGGCGGAAGGCGCAGAAGGAAAAGGCGCGACATTTTATTTTACGCTACCAGCAAAAAAGTAATGTGGCGCCAGGACATCATCGGCCTGTTCCTCATCTAACGAATGACCGCTCTGGATTCGACCGGAAATCGCACCCCTGCCATCATTAATGCCAGTTGCAGCATTTCATCCCAGGCATTGCCTGGCGTCACACCCTTGATGACACGGTCTATCTGCCCGGCATGACGCAACATGGTTTGCCACTGGATTAGCGTATTACGCTTTAATCCACTTTTGATCAGTGGTTTGCGTGCATCCCATACACGATGAGCGGCCAGCACTTGATCAGTAGCACCTCCCGCCTGTATTTCATGGGCCATTTCCACAAGACTGCGACAACACGCGCACAGCGCCCACAGCACCAGCACGGGTTCGACGCCTTCGCTGTGCAGACCATGCAACATGCGCGCAGTGCGCGTGGCATCACCCGCCAGCGTACTGTCCACCAGACCATAAACATCAAATCGTGTACTATCCACGACCGCTTCGGCAATCGCATGGGCGTTAATTTGCCCAGCGCCATGTAACAAAAACAGCTTTTCAATCTCTTGCGCAGCGGCGAGTAAATTACCTTCCACGCGCTCTGCCAGCAGTGCTACGGCTTCAGTATCAGGCTGCATGCCTTTGGCACGCATCCGCTGGGTAATCCAGACAGGTAACTGCCGCACTTCGACAGGCCACACCTGCACCACTACACCCACCTTGTCCAGTGCGCCCACCCACTTGCTGGACATCACCGCTTTATCAAGCTTGCCGGTGATCATCAACAGCACTGCATCATCCGCTGGACGTTGCGCATATTCCACTAATGCTTTGCTGCCAGCATCGCCCGCCTTGCCGCTCGGCAGGCGCAACTCGATAATACGTCGCTCGCTGAATAGCGACAAACTGTTAGCCGCCACATGCAACGCACCCCAGTCGAAGCCGGTTTCGACGTACATCACTTCACGCCCACCATATCCCATCTCACGGGCACGGGCGCGAATCGCGTCGCACGCCTCACCCACTTGCAACGGTTCATCACCGCTCACCAGATAAATCGGCGCTATAGACTTGGCGAAGTGATTTTTGAGTTGATCCGGTTTAAGTTTCATGAGTTACTTGCCTATTGCGCCCAAACGCCGCACCACACCCTGCACCACATCGCGGCGCAGATCGCGGTATATCAACTCCTCCTCGGATCCTTTGGCAAGCACTTGCGCCGGCGTGTGTGACACGGCGCGCAGCCGCTCTACCGTCTGCGCAGGCAGAATTTCCTTGCCTTCATGATCAGCCACCGTAAAAGTCACCGCATAACGCAGCTCATATTCCTGTACCGTACCCGTACCGCCCACTGACAATACCCGACGATCTTTTTCTTCACCTGTAACAGTGAGTACCGCGCGACTGTCTGCGCGCGCGTCCACCAGCACCACGCCCGCATCACGCACGCCCCGACGCAGATCGGCAAACAATGCCGCACTGGCGGCATCGCCTGCCACGTAGGTCGCGGGCAGCGACACAGCCGCCCCAGCGCTACCGCGCAAGCGGAAACCACAGCTATTGAGGGTCAGCAAAACACACCCCACTATCAGCCAGGTGAGCAAAAAACGCTTCTTCATTAACCTCAAACACCCCTTTCCATGTTATAATTCAAGGACTTTACCTTGCCTTACGCCCCGCTCGCAATAATACTTGACTAAATTACTCAGATTTACTAAAATAATACCTGACTAAATTACTCAGGTATTTTTGCTACGGATCAAAAGTAGGCGCCTCCAGGCGAGCAAAAACCCTGATCTTATTGTAATATAGATTGTTTTGCCTGGTGTTAGCAAATAAACACCCTGTAACTCTCAGGGCTAAAAGATTAACTATTTGATATGTACTATATTTCATAGAAAACCCTGAGACAGGAGAACAGCGATGAGCGCAACGCTAGAGACGTTAATCAACCGACCCTATCAATTTGGCTTTGTCACGAACATTGAATCCGACGCCCTTCCCAAGGGCTTGAATGAAGACGTTATACGTTTGATTTCAAAGAAGAAAAATGAACCGGACTGGCTGCTTGAATTCCGCCTGGCGGCTTATCGCCACTGGCTGACCCTCACTCCGCCGGAATGGGCAAATGTTACGCATCCGAAAGTTGACTTTCAGGACATGGTCTACTACTCCGCCCCCAAGCCGCGAAAGAAGCTGGCGAGCATGGATGAAGTGGACCCCGAATTGTTGCGCACCTTCGAAAAACTTGGCGTGCCAATGTCGGAGCGCAAGGCGCTGGCGAATGTGGCTGTGGACGTGATTTTCGACAGTGTATCGGTGGCGACCACTTACAAAGACAAGCTGGCTGAAGTCGGTGTGATTTTTTGCTCGTTCTCTGAGGCCGTGAAAGAGCACCCCGAACTGATCAAAAAATATTTGGGCAGTGTGGTGCCCACGGCTGACAATTTTTATGCGGCACTCAATTCAGCGGTCTTCACCGACGGTTCGTTTTGCTATATTCCCAAGGGATGCCGCTGCCCGATGGACTTGAGCACCTATTTCCGTATCAACAATGGCGAGTCCGGGCAGTTTGAGCGCACCCTGATTGTCGCTGAAGAAGGTAGCTACGTAAGCTACCTGGAAGGTTGCACCGCACCGCGCTTCGACACCAACCAGTTACACGCGGCGGTGGTAGAGCTGGTGGCAATGGACAATGCTGAGATAAAATACTCCACAGTACAAAATTGGTATGCTGGCGATGAAAACGGTGTGGGCGGTATTTACAATTTTGTTACCAAGCGCGGCTTGTGCAAGGGTATAAATTCGAAAATTTCCTGGACACAAGTCGAAACCGGCTCGGCGATTACCTGGAAATATCCAAGCTGCGTGTTGATTGGTGATAACTCTATTGGTGAGTTTTACTCAGTGGCGCTCACCAATCACCATCAACAGGCCGACACTGGCACCAAGATGATCCACATCGGCAAAAACACTCGCAGCCGCATTGTCAGTAAGGGCATTTCAGCAGGGCAATCCAACAACAGTTATCGTGGCCTGGTAAAAGTGGGCGCCAACGCCGCCGGCGCACGCAATTATTCGCAGTGCGATTCGATGCTGATTGGCGCAACGTGCGGCGCCAATACGTTCCCCTATATTGAAGTACACAACAACACGGCCAAGGTGGAGCATGAAGCCTCCACGTCGCGCATCGGCGAAGATCAGATGTTTTATTTTGCCAGCCGGGGTGTCGGCGCAGAAGAAGCTGTGTCGATGATCATCAACGGCTTTTGCAAAGAGGTATTCAATCACTTGCCGATGGAGTTTGCTGTGGAAGCAACGCAATTGCTAGGTCTTAAATTAGAAGGAAGTGTCGGGTGATCAGCAGTAGCAGTAAAACAATTTTAGAAGTGCGCAACCTCTCTGCCTCTGTGTCAGGTGTAGGGATACTCAAAGGCATTAACCTGACGGTGCGCGCCGGTGAAGTACACGCCATCATGGGGCCGAACGGCTCAGGCAAGAGCACCTTTTCCAAAGTACTGGCGGGGCATCCCAGTTACACCGTGACGGGCGGTGAGGTGATGTTTCAGGGCAAAAACCTGCTGGAGCTACCGCCGGAAGAGCGCGCCCATGCCGGGGTGTTTCTGGCGTTTCAATACCCGATTGAAATCCCCGGCGTGAGCAACAGTGCTTTTTTGCGCTTGGCGTATAACACCATGCAAGCACGGCGCGGCGGTGAAGATCTTGACCCGCTGGAATTCAATGATTACATCCGCGAAAAATCCAGAATCGTAGAAATGGATCCGAGTTTTCTTGACCGTAACGTCAACGAAGGTTTTTCCGGCGGAGAAAAGAAGCGCAACGAGATCTTGCAGATGGCGGTGCTCGATCCCACTCTGGCGATACTCGATGAAACCGATTCGGGTCTGGATATTGATGCACTGCGCATTGTTGCCAGCGGTGTAAACAAGCTCATGACGCCCAATAATGCCGTAATCATGGTCACGCATTATCAGCGTCTGCTCAATTACATCACCCCCGACTTTGTGCATGTAATGCGCGGCGGCCAGATCATCAAAACCGGCGGCAAGGAACTGGCGCTGGAGCTGGAAACGCGCGGCTACGACTGGGTGCATGCATGAGCGCGGCAATAAAATCCATATTCAATCACAATACTTACCTGTCGGGGTTACTGCCGACTACTGCGGCGCCCCATGAATGGTTAAACGCGCTACGCGCCGACGCGGCACTGCGTGTACGCGCATTGCCATTTCCCACTACGCGTGATGAAGAATGGCGTTTCAGTGATTTTTCATTGATGTGCAAAACAGCGTTTGCGCCTGTCGTTGCCACACCTGCGTTGACGCTCACCGACATTGCGCCTTTTCTATTGCTTGAAGCGGTTAACAGCCGATTGGTATTTGTTAACGGCATCTATGCAGCACACTTATCATCGACTGTGTTACCCGCCGGCGTGGTAGCAACCAATTTTTCAGCAATGCTGACCAATGAAACGCTCCGCGCGCAACTTGCCCAGCATGCGCCCTTCCAGCATGAAGCCTTCGTCGCGCTTAATACTAGCCACCTGCAAGAGGGCGCACTGATTGTACTCAGTAAAAATACTGACTGCACCACACCCCTGCACCTTCTGTTTGTCAGCACTGCAAGCATAGCGCCCGTAGCATCACATCCACGCTGCCTGATCGTGGCTGAATCCGGCAGCGCGTGTACCCTCATCGAAGATTACGTGTGCCTGCCCACAGTTAACGCATCACCCACCTATTTCACCAATGCCGTCACAGAGATTGTTATAGAAGATGACGCCACTCTGCGGCATACACGCTTGCAACGCGAATCTCCCTCGGCCTTTCATGTGGGTTATGCTGCAGTACACTTGGGGCGCAACAGTTGCTACGATTCAAACAACATTACTTTTGGTGCGCGTTTATCGCGCTATAATCTGCATATCACCCAAAGCGCCGAAGGTACAAACTGCACATTAAACGGATTAGCGTTAATCTCAGGCCGACAAGTAGCCGACACCCATACCGTAATGGATCATACCCAGCCCAACGGCAACAGCGCACAATTACATAAGTGCATTGTCGACAGTGGCGCGCACGCAATATTCAACGGAAAAATATTTGTGCGCAAAGACGCACAACACACCAACTCCACGCAAAGCAGCCGCAACCTGCTGCTGTCAAACAAGGGGCGCATCGACACCAAGCCGCAACTTGAAATATTTGCCGATGATGTAAAATGTGCGCATGGCGCGACCGTCAGCCAACTTGACACTGAAGAAATGTTTTATTTGAACAGCCGTGGCTTGAATGCCAACACGGCACGTAACCTGCTGATCTACGCGTTTGCTGAAGAAATTATTGACAAGGTGCCAATAGCCTCGCTCAAACAACACTTGAGCCAGACAGTATCCAGCCAGATGGGAGAGATCGTATGAGCGCCCACGCCAAGAGCCAGCCGCAACTTGCGAGCACATTGATCCATCCGGTCGGCACCTTGGCCGCTCCCGGCATCCTGCCTCACACGGCACTAGCGCTTCCCTGCGCGTCGAACATCGAGCGTATACGCGCTGATTTTCCGATTCTCCAGCGCAGCATTCATGGCAAGCCACTGGTGTATCTGGACAACGCTGCCAGCAGCCAGATGCCGCAACAGGTAATTGACCGTCTGACGCATTACCAGACACACGAACATGCCAATATACATCGCGGTGTGCATACCTTGAGCCAGAACGCCACCACGGAATACGAGAATGCGCGCCTCAAGGTGATGGGCTTTCTTGGCGCCAAGGAATCACGCGAAATTATCTTTACGCGCGGCACCACCGAAGGCATTAATCTGGTGATGCATGGCTATGGTCGCCGCTTTATTGGTGAAGGTGATGAAATCATCATCTCCGCCATGGAACACCATTCCAACATTGTGCCTTGGCAAATGTTGTGCGAAGAAAAAAAAGCCCGGTTGCGCATTATTCCCATGAATGATGCCGGCGAACTGTTGCTTGATGAATACGCAAAACTATTTAATAAAAATACCAAACTTGTTGCCTTAACCCATGTATCCAATGCATTGGGCACCATCAATCCCGTGCATGAGATGATCGCCACCGCGCATCAGCATGGTGTGCTGGTATTGCTCGATGGCGCGCAGGCGGCGCCCCACATCGCCGTCAACGTACAAGATCTGGATTGTGATTTTTATGTATTTTCAAGCCACAAAATGTGCGGCCCCACCGGGGTTGGCATTTTGTACGGCAAAGCCGCACTACTGGAAAAAATGCAGCCTTACCAGGGCGGCGGCGATATGATTCTGAATGTTACTTTTGAACGCACCACCTACAACGAGATCCCGTACAAATTCGAGGCTGGCACGCCGGCGATTGCCGCAGGTATCGGGTTGGGCACGGCTATCGACTACCTGACCGCGATTGGGCTGGAAAACATTGCTGCATATGAACAGACGTTGCTGGGACATGCAAGCGAGGCAGCACGCAGCATCCAAGGTTTGAAAATTATCGGTACGGCACAACATAAGGCAGCCGTGCTGTCATTCACGCTGGATGAGATACACCCACATGACATTGGCACGCTGCTTGACCAGGAAGGGATTGCAGTGCGTGCCGGGCACCATTGCGCACAACCGGTCATGCAACGTTTTGGCATACCGGCTACAGCGCGGGCATCGTTCGCCTTCTACAATACGTTTGAAGAAGTGGATGCACTGATTGCAGGCATCCATGCCGTGAAAAAGATCTTCGCCTGATGAACAATCCACGCGCACTTTACCAGGAAGTGATTCTTGATCACAACAAAAAGCCGCGCAATTTTGGCGTACTGGAAAATGCCAATCGTCATGCGGAAGGCCATAACCCGGTGTGTGGCGATCACATCACCCTGCACGTGAAGATTGATGATGGGCACATCAGTGGTATAAGTTTTGAAGGACAAAGTTGCGCGATCTGCAAGGCATCGGCGTCGATGATGACGGGGCAGATTAAAGGTAAAACCGTGGTCGAGGCTGAAACCCTGATACAGGAGTTCCGCGACATGGCCACCGGCAAGCTTGATGTAAATGTGCAACCACACCACTTGGGACGTCTGACAGTATTCGCTGGTGTGAGCGAACTGCCCTCACGCGTAAAATGCGCCATTCTGCCATGGCATACCTTGCACGCCGCAGTTAAAGAGCTGGATAACACATCCACCGAGAAAGATTTTTAGACGGCGTATTTAACAGTAACATCAGGTCACTATGCCAAAAATTGCTGAAATTGAAAAAACACCCAACCCCAACGCCATGCGCTTTGTGCTCAAGGAAGCGCTGACATGGGGCATTGCACGTTCGTTTGACAATGCCGAGCAGGCCGCAAACGACCCACTCGCTGCTACGCTGTTTGCCGTGCCGCACGTCACGAATGTATTTTATGTGGATCGCTGGTTGACTGTGACGCAAGATGGCGCGGCCTTCTGGGATAAATTGCTGATGGATCTCGCACCGCCGATCCGCGCCGCCGAACCCGCACCCCAAGTGGCAAAAGATGCCGAAGAAGCCCGCGCCTTTCAAACGCGCGTCGCGCCAGAAGATGTGCAACGCCTCGAAGACATCAACAACCTGCTGGATGAACAGATCCGTCCCGCCCTGTTTGCCGATGGCGGAGGACTGGAAGTGCTGGAACTGCTGGACAACCGACTCACCATACGTTATCAGGGTGCCTGCGGCACTTGCCCCAGCTCACTGGCGGGAACGCTCAGCGCGATTGAAAATGTGTTGCGCAGAATCGAACCGGATCTTGAAGTGATTGCGGTATAGGTTTTTACATGGCTGATTGGATTACTGTAGCCAGCGTCGATGAAATCAATTCCGACACTCCCAAGGTCGTCGATGTCGATGGCACGTTAATCGCTGTATTCAACATTGACGGCGAATATTATGCGATTGAAGATGTATGCACTCACGATGGCGGGTTGCTCACTGGCGGCAAGATCGAGTGTGATGTCATTATCTGCCCCCGCCACGGCGCGCGCTTCTGCATTAAAACCGGCGCGGCGTTATCTGCACCCGCCTATGAAGCCACCACCACTTTTCCGGTGCGTGTACAGGACGCACAGATACAGGTGCAAGATACCCGATGGGATTAGTCCAAGTCATTCCTGGCGCCGGGTATGACTTGGGAATTACGCTACTTGCGCAGGAATATGACTTCGACTATGGGTAATGAGATTATTTTCGTTAACATAGATAAGCATCGGCTTGAATGACGCCAGTTCATGCTGATTGAGAATCGCATAAGTACAAATAATCAGACGATCGCCCGGATGAGCTTTGTGAGCCGCCGCGCCGTTTACAGAAATCATGCCTGACCCGGCCTCAGCCTGGATAGCATAAGTGGTGAAACGCTCACCATTGGTAATATTGTAAATATGAATCTGTTCGTATTCATGAATACCCGCTGCCGCCAGCAAGGTGCTGTCGATGGCGCATGAACCCTCATACTCCAGTTCAGAGTGGGTTACGCGTGCGCGGTGTAATTTTGATTTGAGAAACGTGTACTGCATTTAAGGCTCCTGCTCGGCCAGGTGCGGATATTGCCTGTTGACCCGTGCTGCTTACGTGAAATAAGACCTCACCCGCGCCCTCAAGTTCAGATAATACCATACTGGCAACCTGCCATACCAACTTTAATATTGACGTAATATACCATAAAAATCATGCATATACAATAAGAAATTCCGCCTCCCTGGCACAATAGCCGCTGACAGGGATTGCCTAATAAACCTATGTTTGGTATAAGTATCCGTTTGGATAGCCAGTTAGTTACGCAGGAAATAATCATGTCCGCACCTAAAAGTAAAGCACCATCGCGCACCGCTGATGAGTTTCGTGGTTTCACGCCCTATAAAGAAAAAAAGGGCGAGGAATACATGAACGAAAAGCAGGTTCAGCATTTTCGCGATATCCTTGGCGCGTGGAAGCGCGAACTCATGGAAGAAGTGGATCGCACCATGCATTATATGCAAGATGAAGCCGCTAACTTTCCCGATCCGAATGACCGCGCCACACAGGAATCCGACTTTACGATGGAGCTGCGCGCCCGTGACCGCGAGCGTCGGCTGATCAGAAAAATCGAGGAATCACTGCAGAAGCTCGACAATGCCGAATACGGTGATTGCGATGCGTGCGGTGTAGAGATTGGCATCCGCCGTCTGGAGGCGCGTCCTACTGCGACTTTGTGCATTGATTGCAAAACGCTGGATGAAATCCGCGAAAAACAGATTGGCGGCTAAGAACCTGCATTAGAATCTCGGCCAAGGGATGCAGCGTACCAAAAGCAGGTGCCTCCAGGTGAGGCAAAAGTGGCCGAAAACGCGTCAGCGGGATTCGCGTATCCCTTGTCATGCCGAGTACTGCAACGATGCAGTAAACACCATCTCTCCGCACTAAGCCCGGATTTTTTCTAGCTCCGGCGCTCAAGGCGCCCTGCCTTTATGCCGAGACAGTAGTAATGGTATCGTGGTAGTTTTTGCAGATTTCATGCAGACACTTCCTGCCCCCTGAAAAACAGCGAATTTATTGAGGTGTGTCATGAGCACGCGTTTTTATGCGCGCACTTTTTTGTCCGTCCTGCTAGTGGCCTTGGTCACTGGCTGCGCTCCTTCATCTGATACTGTCTTTCTCAAAATAACCATGCAAATATAATGGCTATTGGTGTGATATAGTTGACATTATTTTTAATAAAAATGCGCTATAAAGGGGTTAGGGGCAAAGTAGGAGTTGGATATGCGCACGAAGCTCACAACCGTATTTTTCATAATGCTGACCAGCCTATGGGTGGGATCGGTTCATGCTGACCTTTATGCCTATACTGATGAAAATGGCATTTTGAATATCACCAATGTGCCCAGCGTTGATTCGCGCTATAAACTGCTGCGCACAGAGGCCAATGGCCGCACCTGGAAAAACTCCCTTAACGCATTAAAATCGGGGGGGCGGCGCACTCATAAGAAATCCGCTGGTCTTGATAACATTGTGCAGCAGGCCGCGCAAACCTATAAGGTAGATGCCGCGCTGGTACATGCGGTGATCCACGCCGAATCCAGCTTTAATCCCCATGCGGTATCACCCAAAGGCGCATCCGGCCTAATGCAGTTGATGCCCGCCACCGCCCGCCGCTACGGCGTGCAGGACATTTTCGACCCGAAACAGAATGTTGATGCTGGCGTACGTTACCTGAAAGACTTGCTGAAAATGTTTGATAACAACCCGCGCCTTGCCCTGGCGGCATACAATGCTGGCGAGAACACGGTGATACGCTTTGGCGGTATTCCGCCCTACCCTGAGACCACACAATACGTCAGCAAAGTGCTGAGCCTGCATACCCGCTATCGCAAGAGCAGCTAACCATTATCGCCCTTTCCCGCACGCGGGAGAGCGATCTTTCACACATAACGAACACCCATCACTTCATACATCACCGCACCCTGCGGGGTTTGCACGATCACTTCCTCGTCGACGCCTTTCTTTAACAAAGCACGCGCCAGAGGCGAATCAATGCTAATGCCGCCCTTGTGTAAATCCAGCTCATCCGGGCCGACAATGCGGTAGACCACCACGTTACTTTGAGCATCCGCCAGATGCACCCAAGCGCCGAAAAAAATACGGCTTTGATCTTGTGGCGGGGCACGCACCACCTGTAGATCAGGCAAACGCTTTTGCAAATAACGCACGCGCCGATCAATTTCACGCAATTCTTTCTTGCGATAAATATATTCCGCGTTCTCCGACCGATCCCCCTCTGCTGCTGCCGCAGACAACGCCTGCACCACTTCGGCACGCCTTTTCCATAACCCTGCCAGCTCACTCTGCAGATGCTGGTAGCCTGCAGCGGTAATGTAAGGCGCGCTTTTTGGCTGTGGTGGACGGTAATGTGCCATTTTTATGATCCTAAAAACGGCGATTGTAGCTTATTGTGAAGTAACTATTCAGCACATTTCCACACGGCAATAGGATATAATTTCCTGTTTCCACACACCCGATCACCTGTTGGTTCGCACACAAAATGCAAAACACCGTTCGCAACATCCCCCGGCCATGCCCGGTTCCCGACCAGCACGGCACTTCCGCCATCCCTGGCGGTCGTAAAATCCTGGTCACCAGTGCCTTGCCCTACGCCAACGGCCCGATACATCTCGGCCACCTGGTGGAATACATTCAAACTGACATCTGGGTGCGGTTTCAGAAAATGCGGGGCAACCAGTGTACCTATGTGTGCGCGGATGATGCACATGGCACGCCGATTATGTTGCGTGCGCAGCAGGAAGGTATTGCGCCAGAAGCATTGATTGAACGCATTGGCCGCGAACACCGCACCGATTTTGCGGGGTTTAATATTGGCTTCGACAATTATTACTCCACACACTCCCCCGAAAATCAGGCGTTTGCGAACCTGATTTATCGGCGGCTGCAAGCTGCCGGATACATTGCCACGCGCACTATCACCCAAGCCTATGACCCGATCAAGAACATGTTTTTACCGGATCGTTTCATCCGTGGCGGATGCCCGCGCTGTGGCGCGAAAGATCAATATGGTGACAATTGTGAGGTATGCGGAGCGACATATTCACCCACGGACCTGAAAAACCCGGTGTCCGCCTTGTCTGGCGCGACACCGATTGAGAAAGAATCCGAGCATTATTTTTTCAGGCTCAATGCGTTTGAAGAAATGCTGCGTGGCTGGACACGCAGCGGCACATTACAGCCTGAAATCGCCAACAAGCTTAACGAGTGGTTCGAAACTGGGCTACAGGACTGGGATGTGTCACGCGATGCGCCGTATTTCGGTTTTGAAATCCCCGATGCGCCGGGTAAATATTTTTACGTGTGGCTGGATGCGCCCATCGGCTATATGGCGAGCTTTGAAAATCTTTGCGCGCGCACTGGCATGCGTTTTGATGATTATTGGGCACAAGACAGCACTGCTGAGTTATATCATTTCATCGGCAAAGACATCGTCAACTTTCATGGCCTGTTCTGGCCCGCCATGCTGGAAGGTGCGGGCTTTCGTAAACCCACTGCGATTTTTGCGCACGGTTTTCTTACTATCAATGGCCAGAAAATGTCAAAATCGCGCGGCACATTCATTCAGGCGCGCACTTACCTCGATCACTTGAATCCCGAATATCTGCGTTATTATTTTGCCGGTAAATTAAGCGCGCGCGTCGAAGATCTGGACTTGAATCTGGATGATTTCACCCAGCGCGTCAACTCTGACCTGGTGGGTAAAGTCGTCAACATCGCCAGCCGCTGTGCCGGATTCATCACCAAACGCTTTGACGGCCAGCTTGCAACGCAGTGTGCCGAACCGGCGCTGTACAATGATTTTACTGTGGCAGGCGTAGCGATTAGCCAACACTATGAAGCGCGTGACTACAGCCGTGCGGTGCGCGAAATCATGGCGCTGGCGGATCGCGCCAATCAATACATCGACGAAAGACAGCCGTGGGTGATCGCCAAAGTCGCTTCCGGCGTCGTGCCTCTGGCGACACTTGCACATCCCTGTGCGGCGCAGGCCGATCATGATGCAACGCTGCAAGATGTGTGCAGTATCGGCATCAATCTGTTCCGGGTATTAATGATTTACCTGAAACCGATTTTACCGGGCATGGCCGCACAAGTTGAAACTTTTTTGAATGTCGCGCCCCTGAACTGGCATGATCGCACCACGCCGCTCACGGGCCATACCATCAAACCCTATCAACCACTCATGACGCGCGTGGAAAAGGATAAAATAGACGCCATGCTGGCCAGTGAAAAAGCCGCAGCGCCACCAAAACCTGTGGTGGCCACTGCACAAGAAAAAGTGGCAGAAACCGAGCCGATCAGCCCGATGATTACTTATGATGATTTCGCCAAAATCGACTTGCGAATTGCCCTCATCGTGAATGCCGAACATGTAGAAGGCGCAGAAAAACTGTTGCGCCTGACGCTGGATCTGGGCAACCTGGAGAGTGAAACCCGCAACGTATTTGCTGGCATCAAGTCGGCCTATGCACCCGAAGCATTAATAGGAAAACTCACCGTGGTAGTGGCCAATCTCGCCCCGCGCAAAATGAAATTCGGCGTTTCCGAAGGCATGGTGCTGGCCGCCGGGCCGGGCGGCAAAGACATCTGGATATTACAGCCAGATGCAGGCGCACAACCGGGGATGCGGGTGAAATAGTCGGGGCCATGCCGATCATCGCCGACAAGATCAACGACATCTTACCGCAAACGCAATGCCGGCAATGTGGCTTTTCTGGCTGCCGTCCTTATGCTGAAGCCATTGTCCAGGGCGACGCTGATATCAATCAGTGCCCGCCCGGTGGCACGGCCGGCATTGCCAGCATCGCCAGTTTACTGGGCCGTGATCCTAAACCACTGAATACGTCACACGGCGAAACCAGGCCAAAAATGCTTGCCGTCATTGATGAGGCTACGTGCATCGGTTGTACGCTGTGCATTGAGGCCTGCCCGGTTGATGCGATTCTCGGCGCTACGCAGCAGATGCACACCGTAATCAGCGACGAGTGCACCGGCTGTGAATTATGCATTGCACCCTGCCCAGTCGATTGCATTATGATGGTGCCCATCCCTCACTACGAAATGCCAGAAACGACCCCTGAACGCACACAACAAAAAGCCTATGCAGCACGCGCCCGCTATGAGTCGCGGCTGCAACGGCTCGAGCGCGACAAGACCGAGCGTACGACACGCCACCAGCAGAAAAAAGCGGCGCTCACAAAAAGTCACAGTCTGCCATGACACCCAAAAAAATCCGCGAGCTTTTCACTCGTCTCAGAGCAGCTAACCCGCACCCCACCACCGAGCTTAACTACACCACCCACTTTGAATTGCTGATCGCTGTCATCCTCTCTGCGCAGGCCACCGACAAAGGTGTGAACAAGGCCACCGAAAAACTCTTCAAGGTCGCCAACACACCCCAGGCGATCCTGGATTCAGGTGAAGTGGAACTTAAGCAATACATCAAGACCATTGGCCTGTTTAACAGCAAAGCCAGTAATATCATCAAAACCTGTGCCGCACTGGTAGAGCAACACGCAGGCGAGGTGCCACGCCACCGTGAGGCGCTGGAAGCGTTGCCAGGGGTGGGCCGCAAAACGGCTAACGTGATTCTCAATACCGCCTTTGGTGAGCCTACCATGGCTGTGGATACCCATATTTTCCGTATCGCCAACCGCACTGGCCTGGCCCGTGGAAAAACGGTGCTGGAGGTAGAAAAGGGACTGCTTAAAGCTGTGCCTGAAGAATTCAAACAGGATGCCCACCATTGGCTGATTCTGCATGGCCGCTATACCTGCATCGCCCGCACACCCCGTTGTGATTCATGTATTATTAGTGACTTATGCGCCTATATTGGTAAAAAGCATGCGCCAACAAAAAACCGGAATAAATAACGATGCTATTTGGACAAAACCGCGACCAGTTGCGCCAGGTGTATTTTGAAACATGGCGCAAATACCAGAACCACCTGCCTCTGGAGCCTTTGGAAAAAATGATCGCCGACGTGGTAGTGCAACACCCGGAGCATCATGCCCTGCTGGGAAATTCGGAGAGGTCACTCAGCAAGGACTATCTGCCTGAAGTAGGCGAATCCAATCCTTTTTTGCATATGGGCATGCACATTGGCATTCGTGAACAGCTTACCACGGATCGACCAGCAGGGATTCGCACGGTGTATCAACAACTGCTAAAGCGTCACCAGGACACACATGCGGTAGAACATCTGATTATGGAATGTCTGGCAGAAATGATATGGCAAGCGCAGCGCAATCAGGTTGCGCCAGATGAGGTCGGCTACCTGGAGTGTTTGCACAACTCATGTTTAACTGATGTTTAATTCAAACGGTGCAGACGTATTAATAATTCAGCTTCACCCCGCACCAGACCACAGGCTGCCATTAGTTCGTCAATACTGGCACCTTTCTGCACCAGCTTAATGGCGTGGTTATAAGTGGGCGAGACTGGCTCACGAAAATCTGTCTGCTCCTGGCGCTCGGTTAACCGCCGCAATTGCTGCTCGATACTTAGCTTATACGCCTCTATGCTGATGGATCCATCACACAAAGCACGCACATCATTTTTTAGTATTTGTAATTCTGCCTCGTGTTGTCTGGTGCATCGCTGCAACACCGCTATTTTCCACCACGCAGGAATCTGCAACACAACCAACACCAACAGTAATCCACCGATGATATCTGCATTCATGTATATAACCCTCCAGAACGAGTATAAATCAGGCATAATCATCAACATGTCCCTCATCACCATTCGGCTCGTTGCGGCCCGCATCGCCTTCTTCAGGCGAGGGTGTGCGTTTACGCCGTGAAGGGTCTTTCCTGGGATCAAGTTTGTCTTGGGGTTTTTGCGGCCAGATGGGGCGCAACGGACCGACATCACCTACTTTGGCCACAAGATCACTCCAGAGCACACTTTACAATGAAGATACATCCTTCCACTCATCATCATCTAAAAGCTTATTGAGATCTACTAAAATCAATAATTGGTTTTCGCGATTACAAACACCCTGTATATACCGTGAGCTTTCCCCACTGCCTACGTTCGGGGCGCTCTCCATACTGGATTCACGCAAATAAGCAACTTCCGCAACGCTATCCACCAAAATACCAATCACGTAACCTGTTACTTCGATAATCACAATCCGGCTTAAATCATCAAGCTCTTTTGGCTGTAACCCGAAACGCTGCCGCATATCAACTACCGTGACAATATTGCCTCGTAAATTAATAATTCCTAATACATATTCAGGAGCGCCTGGCACCGGTGAAATTTCACTCACGCGCAATACTTCCTGAACCTGCAAGACGTTCACGCCATATATCTCACCGTCCAGAAAGAAAGTAACCCATTGCGAAATCAAATCCGTCTGATTTTTCTCGACTGGTCTCATTGTTAAGGTGCTCCCATAGTGTCATCAATAAGATACAAATATCTTTACACGCCCGTCAAAAAACAAGCACCGCATCTTCGCAAGAATTAGCAGGCATTAATCGTGCCGCCGGAGATATGCCAGATACATGAAGGGCAAACTCATCCACATCCAGTAATACACACATATATTCTATTACAGTCCCCACCAGCCATGCACGATATGTCCGATCAGATCGCCATTGAATCTGGCCTGGGTAAAGAGTAAAAACTTTAGAAACGTCATCACACACAAAACCCCATGACCCATCATTTATTAACACGATGCGTTTAGGGGAGCTTTCATCCGTGTCTTTAAACTCAGCGCTTTCCATAGCCATTAATTTATAAATATCAATCACCTTGACATAAGTGCCACGCCATGGAAAGAGCCCCATAAACCATGCGGCATTACTCTGCACATATTTAATTGGCGCTGTTAAATTAACAATGCTATGCAATTGAATCAACGGAACAACCATTCTTACACCGTGGGTGCTAAATAAAAGGGATTGAAAAGGAGTTGTTACCCACGTCAGCACTTTATTGGGAGACCTGTGCTCATGAACCACGAAGGGAGCGCTCCCTTCAGCAATTTTGAGCACGGACTCAAGGATATTATCCTGTTCTAATACTTTTTCCTCAACAAGTGTCTTTTGTGGTTCTTCTGAATAGATCGATTCGGACATATCCTGCAAAAGTGCGTCAAGATATACCTGTAATGCTGTTTCATGCTCCAGTATTGCGACGGGCTGCTTAGCAGAAATATTCACATTGATACCACTTTCACGAAAGGCTGCTCACGCACTGAATCGAAATCAGCAAGATAATTTAAAAGGGTGGTATAAGCGACCACACCACGCGTATATCTATCCACCATCGGCAAGGGCACCCCCGCACGGCTGGCATCACGAAATTGTGTATCTATTGGAATTGGCGTGCTCGACAAATTGGCAGCATAATACTCCTCAAGATGCTGCAAACTTTGCTGAGATGCGCGAGTTCTTTTATCATACATGGTCGGGAGTATGGTATAAGGTATGGGTATTTTTCTTGAGCGCATGATCATATTGAGTGTATACATCATTCTTTCCAGACCTTTCAGAGCGAGAAATTCGGTCTGTACCGGAATAATAAGATGATCACATGCCGCCAGCGCATTCACCATTAACACGCCCAGCATGGGTGGACAATCAATCAAGACATAATCAAATCTCGACGAAATACGCTGTAATGTTTGCGACAATACCAACCCTTTGCCATCTTGCACACCTAATTGCCGGTCAAGCGTTGCCAGTGCCGTCGAGGCAGGCATCAGATAGAGTCTATCGAACTTCGTTTTCTTTATGACTGAAGCCAGCATGATGCTGGAACCTTTAAACAGGGTATAAACCCCATCGTCTACCGTATCAGGATCAAACCCAGAATAGGATGTTAGGGAGCCATGCGGGTCCATGTCTATCATTAAGGTATTATATCCGCGCGAAGACAGTAATCCGGCGAGGGTAATCGCGGTAGTGGTTTTTCCCACACCACCTTTCTGGTTAGCAACGGCCCATACTTTCATTATCTGCCTCCATTACCTGGCAGGCCCGTGTTTGCCCTGGGTAATACATTAGATGGGAAAACCGATGGCAGCTTAATAGGCGGCTCGATAACCTTAAATATTCCTCTATCGGTCACGTCCCGGCTCATTACATCCACCGGTACGCTAGATACGGGAGATACTGGCGGTGCTTCCAGAGGGACAGCACTCATTATTGGCGCAGGTGTCTCTATCACGGGCATTTCCGAGGTGTTGATACTCTCTTCTTTTTTAAATTTATTATCGTCGTAAACACGTTCAGATGCACCATTCTCAAGTATCGCAAGAACCACACGGCGATTCTTATTTCTGCCTTCAGCAGTGTCATTGCTCACTACGGGATAAAACTCTCCATAACCAATCGCGGCCATACGGGTTGGCCGGATTCCCTGATTCATCAGCAAGTTCACTACACTTGCCGAGCGTGCTGAGGATAACTCCCAATTCGAAGGATAAATCATATTACTTATCGGCACATTGTCCGTGAAGCCCTCAACTTTTATGTTGTTATCAAAGTTGCGCAATATTTTCGCCAATTCATTCAAGATCGGCTTAGCATCGACCTGAAGGCGGGCCTCACCACTGGGAAAGAGAATGTTAGTATTAATTTCTACTTCCAGCCAGAATTCGTCACGCCGTACTTTTACCAGATTTTGCTGAATCAATCCTGCCAGAGCACGCTCTATCTGGTCTGCGATTGAATTGAGAGAATCAAGCGCCTGCTTCTCACCTGCGCCAGACGCGTCATTTTCTGCCTGTGTTGGCGATTTTGTTCGCGGATCATCAGATTTTATCTGTTGATCTTTTACAGATTTATTAATTAACATATTTTGTCTTTGCAGCACATTAGGATTGGTTCTTTGTGCAAGATCTGTCTCATGAGGAGACTTGGCGAGGCTCCCAACCTGAATTGGATCCATCGATTTTGGCGCGGATCTGAAGGCTGAAACAAGGGCATCAGATAGCACGCGATATTTACCTTCATTAACCGATGAAACAGCATACATAACAACAAAAAAAGCAAACAACAAAGTTATAAAATCGGCATAAGACACCAGCCAACGTTCATGATTTTCATGCTCCTCATGTTTTTTCTTGCGGGCCATACATCCATAATGTTAATAATAATAAAAATGTGTTAATTATTATTCAGTGTAAATAACCATGTAATTTTGTTTCTATATTGCGAGGATTTTCACCTTCGGCTATTGATACAATCCCCTCAACGACCATTTGGCGGAACTGCGTTTGATTATGTATGATGGCCTTGAGCTTGCTCGCCATCGGCAATAAAAACAAATTAGCCATACCTATACCATAAATAGTCGCCACAAACGCAACAGCAATACCCGCTCCGAGCTTGCTCGGGTCTGACAGATTCTGCATAACATGGATTAACCCCATCACTGCGCCAATAATGCCAATCGTGGGAGAATAGCCCCCCATACCTTCATATACTTTAGCAGCTTGAGTGTCCTGGTGTTCCTTAGTATCAATCTCAACTTCCAAAATACTTCTGATCACATCTGGCTCACTGCCATCTACCAGGAGCTGCAACCCTTTTTTAGCGAACGCATCCTCTTCAGCTTCAATTAAAGGTTCCAGGCCCAACAAACCTTCTTTTCTTGCCACATTACTCCAGTTAACAATTTTTGGAATAATATCTGCTTCGCCAAACGCCGGCGGCTTTATCATCCATGACGCTATTTTCAATGAGCGCATAAAAGTAACTTTCGGCGTCTGAATTAAAATCGCACCAAGCGTGCCGCCAAAAACAATCACAAAAGCAGGGCCTAATAACAACGACCCAATATGCCCTCCTTCCAGGGCATTCCCCCCCAAAATGGCACCAAAAGCAACAATCAAACCAGCTATCGTTAAAATATCCACACATCAAATCCGTTGCGCAAGTTGAGTTCCAATATCCGTTAATGACATGACTTGATCCGCCAATCCGGCTTCGGCAACCGCCATAGGCATCCCATAAACAACACAGCTCCGCTCATCCTGAACCCATATAGAAGAACCGCCAGATTTAAGAAGTCGCGCACCTTCTCTTCCATCAGCGCCCATACCTGTCAAAATGACACCTAACACATGACCGGGATATATTTTAGAAATAGACGAAAAAGTTATATCTACACTCGGCTTATAGATCTGATCCGGCAATCCATCCTGAATACGTATCTGTACTTTCCCATTATGTTGCTCAACCAGCATCTGTTTTCCACCTGGCGCCAGAAACGCTATGCCAGGTGCTAAAACATCACCCTCCTCGGCTTCTTTAACACCAATAGCACACAGCTTATCGAGTCGCTGTGCAAATGCACCCGTAAAGCTTGCTGGCATATGCTGCACGAGCAATAGAGGAAAGGGAAATTCCTTGGGCAACTTTGCCAATACCTGCTGCAATGCAACGGGACCACCCGTCGATGTACCAATGGCTACCACTTTTATATGATTAAGTTTTTTCTGTGAAAGTAAAGCAGGCTGCTTCGCAGCCTCACCCGATATAAGATCAATTTTACCAGCATGGGGTAGCCGCGTCGTTATCGGCTTTTTCCCCGCCAATCCTTTGGCCCCAAGAACACGCACACGCGCGCATAATATCCTTTTTATTTCATTTCTTTCATGAGATAAGTCGTCGAAGTTCTTTGGTAGAAAATCAAGCGCTCCTGCATCCAAGGCATCAAGCGTTGCCTGTGCGCCACTGGTTGTTAGTGATGAGAACATTAGTATTGGCGTAGGATGCGAGGCCATAATACGCCGAACCGCAGTTATTCCATCCATAACCGGCATTTCAATATCCATTGTAATTACATCTGGTTTAAGGTTTTCAACTTTTTCAATCGCATCAGATCCATTTACAGCGGTTCCTACAACCTCAATATTCCCATCCCCCTTGAGAATCCCAGAAACAAGTTTCCTGAAAAAACTGGAGTCATCAACAACTAAAACCCTCACAGTCATGCTGAGTTTTTCCTGAGGAATATTATTACGTTATTAAAATATTTTTTCATTTAAAGCGCATATTTATTTAATGATGTATATAAAAATCTATTAGTGCTGAGAAGTCCAGGATAAGTGCTATACCGCCATTCCCGGTAATAGTGGCTCCCGCAAATCCACGTGTGCTGTGTAATAAGGCGCCTAATGGCTTTATAACCACTTCTTCCTGTCCAATAAGTTGCTCAACTACACATGCAATTCGATGTTCCGCAATATTTATTACGACTACGTATCCTGTCGGGAGGCGATTCTCACGGGATGATCCTTTCACCAGCCACTCCCGAAGATAATACAAGGGAATGGGTTTTTTTCTGACAATTACCACTAATTGCCCATCCACGGTATTTATGCGCGCAGAATCAAGATTGAATATTTCACTTACATTCACGAGAGGTATAGCGAATGTCTGCCTGTCAATAAGCACCATTAAAGTTGGCATAATGGCGAGCGTTAAAGGCAATTTAATGATGAATTCACTACCTTTACCCAAAACAGAATCTATCTCTACAGCACCATTCAATTGCGAAATACGTGTTTTAACCACGTCCATTCCAACGCCACGACCAGAAACATCGGATATCTGATTTTTTGTTGAAAATCCAGGAAGGAAGATCAAGTTAAAACAGCCGCGTTCATCAAGACGTGCAGCGCTCTCTGTATCCATTAATCCTTTCTCTACCACTTTACGCCGTAAAACCTCCGGATCTATTCCCGCTCCATCATCTTTAATAATAAGAAGTATGTGATCACCTTCTTGCTGTGCAGACAATACAATTTTTCCTTCTCTTGGCTTCCCTGAGGCTAAACGCACCTCTGGAATTTCCACGCCATGATCTACTGCATTACGTACCAGATGTACAAGTGGGTCAGCTAAAGCTTCTACAAGATTTTTATCCAGATCGGTATCTTCCCCATGAAGTTCCAGGGAAATTTCTTTATTCAGGCTACGCGCAAGATCACGCACTACACGCGGAAAGCGTCCGAATACTTTTTTTATTGGCTGCATCCGTGTTTTCATGACTGCATTTTGCAAATCAGAAGTCACCAGATTAAGATTATCAATAACCTGCATTGCTTCTTCTTGCACCATTGAAGACTTCAGTGTGGACAGTCTATTGCGAACTAACACCAACTCTCCAACCAGATTCATAATATCATCGAGGCGTTTTGTATCAACACGCACCGTTGTTTCGACTTGAGGGATATCTTTTGGTGGTGAAGGAGCATTCTCCACCGCAGGCTTTTCAACAGTTTTTTGTTCTGTTTGTGGATGAGCATTGATATATTTAGTATTTACATCTGTAAAGACAGGTTTCTTACTGTGGAGTTTATCTAAAAGATCCTCAAATTCGTCATCTGTGATGGCATCTGAATTTACATTTTCCTGTGCAGATAGCAGAGCAGTATCGGTATTATCCTTAGTGATTTCATGGCCATCTTTTTCCTGTAATTGATCAAGCAGCGCCTCGAACTCATCATCCGTTATTTCCCCCTCATTAGCCAAAAACATTTCATCAGGAGATGGGGGTTTTTTATCGGCAACAGAATTATTTGATATTGATGAATTCGCCGTCTGATTTTTTTTGATAACCGCAGCAGGCTGGGATGTTTCTTGATCCTGTGGCTTTGATAACTCATCTAATTTAACTAATAGAGCAGGATCTACCGGAGAGGGATCTTCACCTGAACGAACCACGTCCATCATGTCCTTCACAGCATCAAGGACAACAAGCACTACATCCATCAGTCCTGCATTAACATATCGCTTGCCTTGGCGCAGGGTATTAAATACATCCTCTGCTCGATGACACACTTCCACTAACGCTGTTAACCCAAGAAATCCTGCGCCACCTTTAACTGTATGAAATCCCCGAAAAACTGCATTTAACAAATCAGAATCTCGCGGGGACTGCTCCAGGCTAACCAATTGTTCACTTAATTTGTCGACAATCTCGCCTGCTTCAACAAGAAAGTCTTGAAGTATATCGTCATCCAGATTTATGCTCATTTAATAAATCTCAAAAACCCAGGCTGGAAAGTAGCTCATCAACATCATCTTGGCTGGAAATCCGGTCTTTATGGCTATCACACCCGGGAATACGAGGGCCATCAGCTTTTGAATCAGGCCCCACATTCTCTTCCAGCGGTTCTTTCTTCATGCGTTGGCCAGAAATTCTGACTAGATCTATCAGGTTACCTTCCATCTCCTGTACGAGATTAATAACGCGCCGTATAACTTGCCCAGTTAGATCCTGAAAATCCTGAGCCATAAGAATATGAGAGAAATTTTCACGCACTTTTTCGGACTGGATAACCGACCAATCTAAATAATCATCAATCTCATCACTTAACTCACGAAACTCTTCAATAGGCATTTTTCGTTGACGAAACCGCTGCCATTTTTTATTCAGCACGGTTGACTTATTTTTTAATTCTTCAGCAATAGGGAGTCCTATTTCTACAGCGCCCAGCGTTTTATTAGCTGAATCTTCTGTCATTTTAATCACATAATTAAGCCGTTCCTTAGCATCAGGTATTTCATTCTTTGTTAAATTTTCCACTAGAGAATCAACGTTAAAGTTATTTAAAGTTTCATGCAATTGTCTTGTCAACTTTCCTAATTCATGAAAAAGTGTTGACTCGTGAAGTGCTGAAATACTCTCCATCAGAGAATTTACTTCACTATCGTTTCCTTGTTCAATATTTCTCACAAGGGCACGCGCCTGAGTAAGGCGATAATTATTATCTTCCCTCATCTCACTCATTTTTCTTACCTGTAAATTAATCTATTTATTTTGCTTCTAAACGTTCAAAAATTTTATCAATTTTTTCTTTTAGTGTTGCCGCTGTAAATGGCTTTACTACATAACCATTCACGCCCGCCTGAGCGGCTTCTACTATTTGTTCACGTTTTGCTTCTGCGGTTACCATAAGTATAGGTATCTTTGCCAGCTTGGGATCAGCTCTGACGGCCTTTATAAGATCTAACCCCGTCATTCCCGGCATATTCCAGTCAGTAATCAGAAAATCAAAGTTACCCGCCTGCAAAATAGGCAAGGCAGTTTTTCCATCATCTGCTTCGCTGGTATTATTAAACCCCAAATCACGCATTAAGTTCTTGATAATGCGCCTCATGGTAGAGAAATCATCCACAATGAGTATGTTCATATCCTTATTCAAAGCAACCTCCAAAAATATACACCAAATAATTTCACAGTCTCCGAGCCATGTATTATCTGTTAATTTGCAACGATCAGCCCAATCTCCACTGACTTAAACGTGCTTGCAGGCGAATTAATGCTTGACTATGAATTTGACTGACACGCGACTCACTTACACCCAATACAGCGCCAATCTCTCTTAAATTTAACTCTTCATCGTAATAAAGCGCCATGACTAATCTTTCTCTCTCAGGAAGGCCTGCGACAGCTTCTCTTAAATTCTTCTTGAAGTCCTCTCTTTGAAGCCCTTCCAGCACACCTGGCGCTCTATCGGCAAACTGTGCAGCCACTGCTTCATCATCCATGCCCATATCTTCAAAGCTTAATACTAGGTATCCACTGGCATCCTGTAACATTTGATGATAATCATCCAAAGATATTTCAAGCGCCTGAGCGACCTCGCTATCACGCGCATCTCTGCCCATTATGTTTTCTATCTTGCGCACCGCTTCCGCTACTTTGCGCGCTTTTCTATGTACAGAACGTGGCGCCCAATCATTTTTTCTAATCTCATCCAGCATGGAGCCACGAATGCGAATTCCAGCGTATGTCTCAAAACTTGCGCCCTGCGTTGCATCATAATTACGTGATGCTTCAAGCAATCCCATCATCCCCGCCTGAATCAGGTCATCGGCCTGAACACAAGGTGGTAAACGACTCATCAAATGGTAGGCAATACGCTTAACCAGAGGAGCATGTTGATTAACAATCTCCTCCCGCTTATCTGGCTTTGAGGTGTTATACATGGCAAGTGCGCTCATAATTGTGCCGCTCCAAAAAGTTGATTGGATTGAATCAACCGCTCAACAAAAAACTCCAGATGACCGCCCGCAGCCGTGGTTACCGGCCAGTTATCGGTTTTATGAGCCAATTTCTTGAATGACATGGCAGATTTGCTACGTGGATAGGTGTCAACCACTGATCGCTGTTTTTGTACTGCTTTTTTGAGATATTCGTCATAGGGTATAGCCCCCATAAAGTCCAGGGTTGCATCAAGATAACGGTCCACAACCTTAAGAATCTTGTTGTATAATTCACGCCCTTCCTGCGCGTCTTGTACCATATTGGCGAGAATTCTGAATCGATGCACGCCATAATCACGATTCAATAGCTTTATTAAAGCATATGCATCCGTGATAGAGGCAGGTTCATCACATACAACAACGATAACTTCTTGTGCCGCCCGACTGAAACTGATCACACTTTCTGAAATGCCTGCGGCAGTATCTATTAATAGTACGTCCAGATTTTGACTTAACTCACTAAAGGCACGAATTATTCCCGCATGCTGGGCGGAACTTAATTCAGCCATACTTTTCAGCCCAGAAGAGGCGGGGATAATCGACAGCCGCCGTGCTGCGGGTAAGATAATTTCTTCGAGTGTACGTTCACCACTAATAACATGTGAAAGGTTATAGGTCGGCCGCAAGCCCAGCAGCACATCAACATTGGCCAATCCCATATCCGCATCCATGATCAGAACGGACTTCCCCTCGTTGGCCAGGGCTGTTCCCAGATTCACAGAAACATTGGTTTTACCTACTCCACCTTTACCGCTAGTCACTGCTATGACGCGTATTGGCCGGACAGTGGCTACTCGACGTAATCCGGCAGCCTGATCCCCCACAAATTCTCGACGTGCGTCAGACATGAGCATGAGCTGCCACCTTTTCTACAGTTAATGTCAATGCTTCATCTTCCAGCATTTCGGCGCTCTGTTGCATAATTGCTATACTTTTGCTAATCAATGTATGTGCCCGTGCATTATGTAAATCTTCAGGAACCCGTTGCCCATCGCTTACATAAGCAATGGGCAACTGATGTTTAATAATAACGCTGATGGCACTGCCTAAACTTGTCGTTTCATCAATTTTAGTGAGAATGACTCCATCGGGAGACGCGCCTTTGAAGGCTTCCGTTGCTTCATTTAATCCTGATAAACGTGTTGCGGTAGATAACACCAGATAAGTTTTTATTTTGCGCCTTATGCTATGGGGATCGCTATTCGATTCTCCATGGGTTAGCATTTTTAATTGGGCTGTCAACCGCAAGTCACGTTGGCCCATTCCCGCAGTATCAATTAATATCAAGCGCTTCTCTGCCAACTCCGTAAGTACTGACTGTAATTCCTGGTGATCTGCAGCCACACGCACTGGAACATTAAGGATTCGCCCATACGAACGCAGTTGTTCATGCGCGCCAATCCGATAATTATCAATCGTGACAAGAGCAACATGCCGCGACCCATGACGCAAGGCATAGCGGGCGGCTAATTTTGCGACTGTAGTAGTTTTTCCTACGCCGGTCGGCCCTATCAAGGCAACAATTCCACCATGGGTAAGAATGTCATCATCCAATACCGGCACCTCATGAGCCAATATCCCCAAGGCACGCCGCCATAGCGCTTCGATATCGGGTGCCTGGGCAATTCCAGCAGGAATTTTGGCGACGATTTGACGACATAAAGTTGAACTTAAGCCCAGCTTCATTAGGCGTTGAAATAATTCTGCCTGCTGGGGATGTTTGCGTGTCAGCTCGCCCCAGGCAAGTGTGGATAATTGATTTTCAAGCAATCCCCGCAATGCCTTTATTTCCAGCCGCATATCCTGTAGGGCTTCGTTGTGCTGCTGCTTGTTATGGTGCGCAACATCCCCGGCATTTTCACGGTATCTTTGCGGATCGCACTCGCGCTCATGAAAATCCGGATTTGTTTGCGCTTCTGATGTAATATTTTCCGGGTTGATATTGTCTTCATCATCCCATGCCGATTTTTCCATTGGCACAATGTAAGGGGGGGCATCATACAATGATTTCACAAAGGGTATTTTAGAAGGCTCTGACGCCAGATATGATGAGGCGGAAGACGTGGCCTGCACATGATCATTATGTGCAGGCTCTGCATTACTCACCAGCGCATCGTCATAATCAATAGCGGAAACTATTTCAACGCCTCCATCTACACGACGGTTAGACAGTATTACTGCATCCGGGCCGAACTCATCACGCACCTTACGCATTGCTTGACGTATGTCGGCAGCGAAAAACCGTTTCATCTTCATCCCGCATACCTTTTTTATACTGGAGACTTATTGGACTTAGGCAATCACTTCCCTATATTTAGCGGAAATTATTTTCCTACAGTCGCTATGATTCTGATCTGTTTGTTATCGGGTATCTCGTTGTACGCAAGCACATGCAGCCCTGAGATCGAATGCCTTACCAGCCGTGCCAAGTGTAAACGCAGCGGCATCGGCACTAACAAGATTGCAGGCTGTCCCGCCAACTCCTGGCGCTGTACACTCTGCACTAACGCGCCATGCATCCTTTCTGCCAATCCCGGTTCTAAACCTATGCCCGTTGAACCCGATGTCTGTATAGAGTTCTGCAATATCTGTTCCAGGCCAGGGTCCAGGGTGATAACCGGAAGTTCTTGCGCTATCCCATTGATTTGCTGAACTATTAACCTACCCAGTGCGATTCGCACCGCCGCCGTAAGTACGGCGGGATCCTGACTCTTGGGCGCATGGCCTGCCAATGTTTCGGCAATCGTCCGTATATCCCGGATAGAAACCCGCTCCTCGAGTAAATTCTGCAAAACTTTCAGTATCACACCCAGAGACAGCGTCGTGGGTACCAAATCTTCTATCAACTTTGGCGCTGTTTTTGCCAGGCTATTCAGCAATTGCTGAACTTCTTCACGACCCAGTAATTCATGGGCATGGCTTTGCAAAATCTGACTGAGATGGGTAGCGACAACCGTACCTGAATCTACCACGGTATAGCCGAGCGTCTGGGCATGCTCACGCTGTCCTGGCTCGATCCAGATGGCCGGTAAACCAAAGGCAGGATCCTTGCCTGGCAGCCCTTGCAGCGTACCGAATACCTGTCCAGGATTAATCGCCAGATCACGTTCAGGATAAATTTCCGCTTCGCCCACGGTTGCACCCAACAGGCTGATACGATAGGCGTTGGGCGCCAGATCCAGATTGTCACGGATATGCACTGACGGCACCAGAAAACCTAACTCCTGAGTCAACTTTTTGCGTACTCCCTTGATGCGCCCCATCAACTGCCCACCCTGATTTTTATCCACCATTGGAATCAGCCGATAACCCACTTCGAGTCCAATGATGTCCACGGGCATCACATCGTCCCAGCTTAAATCCCGCGCTTCGGCAACAGGCTCCATTGATTTCGCCGGCAATGCCGTCGTCGTCACCAATAACGCCGCCTGTTTACGCTGCACAATCATATAGGCTATGCCACCGGAAATCGCGGCGAGGGTCAGGAATGCAACATTTGGCATGCCAGGAATCATGCCCATAATCCCCAGCACACCTGCCGCAACACCTAACGCACGTGGATTATCAAACAATTGCAGCAAAATCTGTTTGCCCATGTTCTGCGCGCTCGACACACGCGTAACCATAATGGCAGCCGACACAGACAACACCAATGCCGGAATCTGCGTCACCAGGCCCTCGCCAATCGTCAGCAACGTATAGGTGCGCAGTGCATCGCTGAAGCTCATATCATGCTGCGCTACACCAATAATGAATCCACCGATAAGATTAATGAATATAATAAGAATGCCCGCAATAGCATCACCTTTAACAAATTTACTGGCACCATCCATCGAACCGTAAAAATCAGCCTCTTCTACAATGTTTTTACGTCGCTCCTTCGCCTCTTCCGCCGTAATCGCACCGGCATTAAGATCCGCATCAACCGCCATTTGCTTGCCCGGCATGGCATCCAAGGTAAAGCGTGCGCTTACTTCAGAAATACGCCCCGCGCCTTTGGTAACCACCACAAAATTGATAATCACCAGAATCGCGAACACGACAAAGCCTACTGCATAATTACCGCCAATGACAAACTCGCCAAACGCATGAATCACATCACCCGCCGCATCCGTGCCATTATGGCCCTCCATTAAAATCAAGCGTGTCGAGGCGATATTGAGTGCCAGCCGCAGCAGCGTAGCCAGCAACAGTATTGTAGGGAACGATGCAAAATCCAGCGGTTTTTGCGCATATACACTGGTGAGCAAAATTACCAATGCCAACGCAATGCTAAAGCTAAAAAATATGTCCAGCAGCAACGGCGGCAACGGCACCACCATCATTGCCAGCAGCATCATCATGAATATTGGCACGCCTAAACCACTGCGCATCCAGTCACGCCAATTGGCGGGCATTAACGCTGAACTTGGGGTCATATTACGTCTCCAGAAATTTTTTAAGGCTATACGTCACGCTTTAATTCATCAGGAATCGACACATCCAGAAGTGGCACTGGCGTACCATCATAAGAAGCGTCATAGTTCTGGCGTTTCTTTAATTGATATACATAAGCAAGTACCTGAGCTACTGCCAGATAAAGCCCCGCCGGAATAGCGTGGTTCAGCTCAGTGCTATGATGCAGGGCGCGTGCCAACGCCGGGGATGACAAAATCGGCACGCGATGCGTCACGCCGATACTGCGGATTTGCATGGCCATCAAATCCTTACCCTTAGCCACTACAATAGGTGTGCGCATCTTGTCTGGGTTATAACGCAAAGCCACCGCGTAATGTGTAGGATTGGTAATAATCACATCCGCCTTGGGCACCTCTGCCATCATGCGGCGTTGCGCCATCTCCCGTTGTTGGCTGCGAATACGCCCTTTGACCTCAGGATTACCATCGGTTTCCTTGTATTCATCTTTTGTTTCCTGAAGCGTCATTTTTAACTGGCGATTATGATTCCATAGCTGGAAAGGCACATCCACCAAGGCAATCAACACCATCACCGCACTCAGTGTCAGAAAGCATGATCCTATAAGCTGGGCAACGTGACTTAATGCCTCCGGCAATGGTTCGCTACCCAATCCCATAAAAGAACCCATCATGTTCCATAACAAGAAAATTGCGGCACTGCCCAATACCAGAAATTTTGCCAGCGCCTTCAACAACTCCATCAAACCCTGCGGGCCTAATATGCGCTTCAGGCCCGACAGTGGATTAAGCTTCTCCCATTTAAAACCCAGGGACTTGGCACTTAAGGACCAGCCACTTAACGCCATGGGTGCAGATAGGGCGGCCAGCACCATCAAAATAAAAAAAGGCGCCAGCGCAATTAATACCGTGCTGGTTGACTCTTCCAATGATTTAAACAAAGTGTTAGTGTCAAAAATGGCACTGCGGTTAATATTAAAATTCTGGCGCATGGCATCAAGAAGTCCGGCCGTCATGCGGCCACCCAGCACCATTAAACCGCCTGCCGCAGCCAACAGAATTACGGTGGAATTGAGATCCAGAGACCGGGCAATCTGCCCTTTGTCACGCGCCTCTTGCAGTCGCTTGGGTGTGGCCGGTTCTGTGCGTTCCTGTCCAGTGTCTTGGGCGGCCATCTGTTATTTTGCCACTTATTTATCGGACAAAATTTGCTGATGAATGTGCGCAAATGCATCATTCACCATGTGAGTTAACTGAGGGAGCAATACCGGCAGGGTCATCAACATAATCACCAGCCCCAGAAAAATCATTACCGGAAAACCAATAGAAAAAATATTAAGTTGCGGTGCAGCGCGTGTCATCACCCCAAAAGCCACATTCACCACCAGCAATGCCGTCATGGCAGGTAGAGAAACCAGAACTGCCCCTGAAAAAACCTGCCCACCCCAAATCACAATACTCCATAACCCCTGCGTTGTGATGCCATGTTCACCTATCGGCAATGATTTGAAACTTCCCGCCAGCACTTCTATCAATATCAAGTGACCATTCAAAGCCAGAAACAATAACGTGACAAGAATCAGATAAAATTGGCTGACCACCGGCACTTGAACACCATTTTGCGGATCAACCATCGAAGCAAAACCCAGCCCCATGGTTTGACCGATCAGTTGCCCTGCCAACACAAATGCCGCGAACACCAGGCGTAGTGTAAAACCCATCGTCAGTCCGATTAGAAGCTGCTGCATAAGAATAATAAAGCCAGTGGAACTTATCGGATCAATTGCCGGCATGGGTGGCAATGCCGGGGCTATAACCATGGTAATCGCCAGTGAAAGCGCCACACGAATACGTATTGGCACACTTTGCGCGCCAAATATCGGAGCGACGCTAATGAGGGCGCCAATGCGGAATAATGGCCAGAGATACAGGGCCACCCATGAAGTCAAGTCGGCATTAGTAAACTGCATTTACTAATTCTCGTTCCTAAGTAAGTAGTGTGAGTATTTAGTGGGGTATATAAATGATTGGTACACATTAGTACTATCCTATAATGCTGGGAATGCTTTCTATAAGACGCCGCACATAATCCACCAGAACATTTATCATCCATGGGCCGGCTATAACGATAGCCAGCAGTGTCACCAGCAACTTGGGAATAAAGCTGAGCGTTACTTCATTTATTTGCGTAGCCGCCTGGAACATGCTGACCAACAAACCGACCGCGAAGGCCGGCAATAGCAATACGGCAAGAAGCAAAACAGTCACCTCCAGGGCTTCTCTACCAATGTGGATAACGGATTCTGGAGTCATGCGTTTGCCTTTGGATGCAGCACGTGGGCTAGTTAAAACTGGCCGCCAATGAACCTATAATTAACGCCCAACCATCCACCAATACAAATAACATCAGCTTGAAGGGCAGCGATATTACCATGGGGGATAACATCATCATACCCATGGACATCAGTACACTTGCGACGACAAGATCAATAATCAGGAAGGGAATAAAAATAATAAAACCTATCTGGAATGCCGTTTTCAATTCGCTGGTAACAAAAGCTGGAACCAGCAATGAAAATGGCACCACCTCGGGTGATTCAATGGAATCTTTGCCAGAAATACGTGCGAATAATTCAATATCACTGTCGCGGGTTTGGCCTAGCATAAAATCTCTGAAAGGCGCCCGGGCATTATTCAATGCCTCTTGCGCAGAGATTCTTCCATCCATATAAGGCGTTAACGCGCCCTCATTCGCCTTATCAAAAACCGGCGACATCACAAAAAATGTCAGGAACAAGGCAAGACCGAGAAGAGTCTGGTTGGTGGGTGTAGCACCCGTGCCCAAAGCCTGGCGAAGAATGGCTAATACAATGATAATACGCGTGAACGCCGTCATCATTAACAGACCAGCTGGCAATAAAGACAGCAGTGTCATGAAAATTAATGTTTGAATGCTTACAGTATAGGTTTGGCCTCCCCCCGGTGCGTTGGTCACCGTGGCTACATCAATGCCAGGAGCCGCCACTGCAACACTTGCAGAAAAAATGAATAATCCACTTATCAAAAAAAATGTTCTCATGTTGCTTTTCGCTGCTTGATTGCCGCGCTTAAACGCTCAGCAAAACTCCTTACATCATTACCGCTAATACCACCAGAAATACCAGACGAAGGACTTATTTCTGGTGTGATCAATGGTTCATCCAATACATGCAGCATTTGCACTCTGCCCGGTGCAACACCAACTAATAATTGAGTATCACCTACTTGCAGCAACACCACCCGTTCCCTCGGGCCGATAGATAACCCCCCGAGAATTTTGAGTGATCCACTCGCTGCGGATTGAAGGCGACCATAACGACGCAATAACCACGCAATGCCGACAATCATGGCGAGCACAAGTAGAAGACCTAATGTGACCTGCACAAGATTCCCGGTAGACACGCCAGGAGATAATGGCGATGCTATTTGAATAGGTGATTTCTCAACAGCAGAAACCATCCTGGGAAAATAAAACAGTAATGGAAATAATACCCATGAAATGGCGATACATTTAGTATGAGCTTTCATTATTTAAGTTTCTTGACACGTTCTGCCGGGCTAATCACATCCGTCAAGCGAATGCCGAATTTGTCGTTAACCACCACTACTTCTCCATGCGCGATCAATGTGCCATTGACTAATACATCCATCGGTTCACCTGCAAGTCGATCCAGCTCGACCACGGAACCCTGATTCAGTTGCAATAACTGGCGTATATTGATCATGGTTCTGCCTATTTCCATGGAAACAGTAACGGGAATGTCCAGAATAACGTCCATATTAATATCATGTCCTGCAGTGCGCTCCTCTGCTTTTAATTCCTGAAACTGTGCACGTGCATAATCTGTATTGCCAGAGCCACCCTTGCCAGGGCTACTTCCGCTTTTATCCTCCAATTGTTCCTCCAGCGCGGCCGCCCACTCATCGGCTACACTCCCATTACCAGCGTCACTCACTTGATCATTCATGTTTTACTCCACAACTTATTCATGGGCGGAATGCTTTGCTTTCTCCAGGACTTTAATGGAATTCTTACCGCCTGAAATTCCAAAAACACCCCGATAAATCGGTATATCTTCAGCCCGTAACATTACTGTATCAGGGATATTTATCGGAATAACATCACCAGCCTTCATATTAAGTAGATCTCTAATATTAAGATCCACCTCGGCAAGAATAGCGCTTATTTCCACAGGAGCTTCCTGCATTTCTTCTCTTAGCGCAAGTAACCATCTTTCATCAACATCAGAACGATCACTTTGCATTCCCGCATCAAGAAGCTCCCGGATCGGTTCAATCATGGAGTAAGGCATGGTCACATGCAAATCTCCCCCACCACCATCAAGCTCTATATGAAAAGTGCTTACAACAACCACTTCAGTCGGGCTGACAATATTCGCAAACTGGGGGTTAACTTCGGAGCCCATATGTTCAAAATCCACTTTCATTACAGGTGTCCAGGCCTCTGTGAGATCCTTGAATGCCTGTTGTAACAGCATTTGAATAACGCGCATTTCTGTAGGCGTAAATTCCCGCCCTTCAATACGCGTATAAAACCGTCCTTCTCCACCAAAGAAATTATCAACCACAATAAAAACAAGCTTGGGATCAAAAATAAAAAGTGCTGTCCCGCGTAATGGCTTGATCTGTACCATATTCAGGCTGGTAGGAACAAACAGACTATGCACATATTCAGCGAACTTGAGCATTTGCACTCCGCTCACCGATATTTCCGGAGAACGGCGCAACATATTAAACAGACTGATACGAAAATGACGGGCAAAACGCTCATTGATCATTTCCAGCGTAGGTAAACGCCCACGTACGATACGATCTTGACTGGTGAAGTTATAAGCACGTGCCGACCCATCAGGTAGAAGGTCATCTTTTTCTGTTTCTACATCACCACTATCGACACCATGCAAAAGCGCATCAATTTCGTCTTGAGATAAAATATCACTAACAGCCATAATTTTTATTGCATCACAAAACCAGTGAAATAAACCGCCTCGATACTGGGCGACCCCGTTTGTTCTGTCATGACCTTTTGTATCTCCTTTAAAGCGTCCGCACGAATCTTTTCTTTTCCTTCACGAGTCATAATATTTTCTGGGGTTTGGCTGCTAAAAAGTAATACCAGACTATTTCTAATAACCGGCATGTGCGTTTTAACCGCTTCAATGGCCACGGGGTCTCGCGACATCACTTCAATCGTCACCTGTAAAAAACGAATCGCGGAGTTATCCTGAAAATTGACTACAAAAGCGGGGTCGAATGCATAATAAACCGGGGCCGCTTTAGCCTTAGCCTGATCCTTACCCGCTGCAGCTCCCCCTGCTTCGGAACCAGCACTTGCGCCGCCTTCATGGGTTTGACCAAAATAAAAATAGGCTCCCGCCCCTCCTCCCGCCAGCACCAGTACACTTACCAGAATGATGATAATTTTCCCCATAGAAAGTTTTTTCTTGGAGGGGGCTTGGGCTGCCTGTTCCTTGTCATCATCTTCTTTATCCAGATTCTGAACTGCCATGCGGGACTCCTTGCAATCAATAGTGTTCTGCCTACCAGGAACACAAGCAAGCACCATGCCATAT
>JANOOA010000240.1:0-8954 GCA_031421115.1 Gammaproteobacteria bacterium
TGCCGCCCGCCTTGCTGCGTTTTGCGGGTCAGTTGACCGGAAAATCAGCAGAGGTGGAACGGCTGCTGGATTCCCTGGTGATTGATAGTTCCAAAATCCGGCGGGAGTTGGGCTGGATGCCGCCGTTTACGCAGCAGCGCACCAAAAGTAGGTGCCTGGCCTAGCCAAAAGTAGGGGCCTCCAGGCCAGGCCCCTACTTTTGGCCAGGCAAGGAGGCGATGGAGCAGGGGCTGGCGGAAACTGCGCAGTGGTTTCAGGGGAGTGGTCGCGACTGAAGCCTAACGGGGCATATGAGGCGCTCATCGAGGTATGGCTTTTGATAAAGCCGTGATCAATGGCGCGGATGTGGGAATGCAGGGTCGGCGGAATCAAGGCTTAAAAGATTCTGGAAATAAACTCGCCAGGTGAAAGTATTGAATACTGCCCAGCTAAACGGAGCAGGTCGTCATCACCTGATACCAGGCAATCCGCTTTGCTTGCAATTAATGTAGCAAGGATGGGGGCGTCATTTGGGTCACTTGGCACGTCTGCGGCAATGCCCACGATGTTGACAATCTCCGCCTCGAAGCGCAGCAGCGCAACATAGCGGGCAATTGTTGCGTCATCCCACCCGGTGCGGCGGCTGATTTTTGGATAGGACAATACGCGGCCACAACTATCAACATTGGTTCAGACAGAACTAGATCGAACTGCCTGCCATGCCAAGCGGAGATAATTTTCCCCGGAATGCTCTGTGATAGCATAAGGCCGGATATGAAAACATTGCTGTCCAGAACAACGCGCATTTAGTGCTTCTTGGCGGCGGTGATTGCGGCGGCGATTTCTACCTCTGCTGTGACCGCGTCAACATCTTTATAGGCGCAAGCCAACTCGGCAGAAAGCCGATCAAATTCACTCTTGAGCAACCGGATTTTCTCGAAAAGGTTCACGTCAATCATTACGGCAACCGGTTTTCCTCCTTTGGTGATTAGCACTTGGTCATGACGGTATTGAATTTCGCTCAACAGTTCACCGAGATTCTGGCGAACTGTCATTGCAGTAGCCTCTTTGATCATGTTAATTACCTCAATTAGTGTAATTGCGTTATTGTAGCATTATTGAAAATAATTCGGACAGAGAGATTACCTTGTGGATCATTTGTTCCAGACCAATACTTGAGGGTAAAGCACCATGGCTGACAATGCCGAAAACATTATTTTGGAGCACCTGAGAGCAATCAGATCTGATGTGGGTAATATTAGAGCAGATGTTGCAGAAATAAAGCTGCGCCTGGGTTCAATCGAAATGAGCGTAGGCAATATTCATACCGATATCGCGATTCTGCACGGTCGCGCAGACCGTTTGGATGCCAGAATTGAGCGAATAGAAAAGAGGCTGGAGTTAGCAGCCTGTCGGACTTAGGATGAATCTACTGCAAAAGTGGGAGAACGGCCCATTTTTCCGCAAAAAATCGTCAAATAGAGTAGACTATTATCCTCACAATGCGAAAAACTGTGCTCGTTCTCCCACTTTTTCGCTACGATTCCCTAAGCCCGACAGGCTGCTAGCCAAAAGTAGGGGCCTCCAGGCCAGGCCCCTACTTTTGGCCAGGCAAGGAAGCGATCGAGCATGGATTGCAGGAGACGGTGTGAGGTGGTATCAAAGATTTCGTTGATTATGCTGCCGTGCGGTTAGGCAGACGCACGTCCACAACGATTTCGGAGTAAGGGACAAAGACGCGGCCTTGTTCGTCTTTTTCCACGGCCAGCCACTCGATAAGTTTTTCCACATCGTTGTGTACATTCTTGTAGTCACGCTTGAGCAGACGCGCCAACTCGGCAATGGTGACAGGGCCGCTCTCGCGCAAAGCGGCCAGCAAGTCCCATCGCTTGGGGGTGAAAACGGCGAACATCTGGCCGATGTCCTCAAAGCCGATGCCGAAATAGGGGGTGACCTCATCACCATGTTCTAAGGCTTCCATCATTGTGCGAGCACGATTCAGGTTCGCTTTTGCCTTCTCGCCTACCTTCACATTCAGAATTTGGTTGCTCATTTTTCGGCTCCTTTCACGTCATTCCAGAAGTCGGCCATTAACTGCTTCGGGCTGACGAAGCGATAGGGTTCTTCGCGTTGGCCCACGTGCTTGTGGTCACCCTTGCCTCGCTCGTTGTCGTAACCCACTATACGCTTGCCGTCTACCACATATGCTAGTCGGTATTTGTACGGATGTTCCGAGGGTGGCACAGGCTTGGGAACCAGCCAGATCACAATCTCGATTATGCCTTGAGAGTGTGCTTCCTTGGTTCGGAAGAGTTCTATAACCTTCATAGGGTGTATTACACCATAGCCTGGATATGGTGTCAAGCACCATGGCTCATGCTGTCGGGTTTAGAGATGCTTAAGATGTGTCCGTGTGTCTCATTTCGACCAGCGGGGGAAATCTTATAATTCCAATTCTATTTTAAGATGAGTGGATGCAATATAAATGTCATTATGATATCATACAATGATATCATAATGACATTATGAGGTGCATCATGAAAAGTATCAGTTTACGCGGCATTGATGATGAGATTGCGCAGCGGTTGAGAGAAGAGGCTCAGCGGCAAGGTACGAGTGTGAATACTCTAATACTCCAGTTTGTCCGGAAGGGGGTGGGTTTGCAGGCAACGGCGGCGCGCCGGCCTGTTTATCATGATTTGGACACGCTGGCTGGTACCTGGAGCGTTGAGGAAGCATCAGCATTTCTGGATTCATTATCTGACTTCGAGCAGGTGGATCGGGGGCTTTGGGGGTGAAGAAAATCCTTCTGGACACTAACGCCTACGCGGCCTTCAAGCGTGGGGATCAGGATGCGGTCGAGATTTTGCGCCGCGTCGAAACCATTGGTATCAGCACCGTTGTTCTGGGTGAATTGTTGAGCGGTTTTGCAGTGGGTAGCAGGGAGGTGGATAACCGGCGCGAACTGAGCGACTTTCTTGATTCTCCACGCGTTGTGATCTTTCCTGTGGATGAGGATACCACCGAATTCTACGCACACGCTTACCTTGGCCTGAAACGCAAGGGTAAACCGATTCCGACGAATGACCTTTGGATCGCGGCGACCGCATTGCAACATGGGCTTGCGGTATTTACGTACGATCAACACTTTCTGGAAGTTGAGGGTTTGATCACGGGCAGCCGTATGACGGATTTTCTGCCTTAACTTTGCGAGGAAGGTGAAAAGAACCCTCATGGCATAATCAGGACAAGTAACTGTTCACAAACCGGCCCACCACATCGACAAAGGCACTGCAAACAGATCCGCAGCAAATGGCACGACTTCGCGTCCACTATACAGTACGATGCCACGCTGGAAGGCGTGCGGTTCGGTTTCTTTCAGGTGGCGTAATCCCTTGAAGTCTTTGCCGTCCACATTACTGCTGGCCTTGACCTCAATGCCCGTTAGTTTTCCCAGCCGGTTCTCCAGCACAAAATCGATCTCAATATTAGACTGGGTGCGATAGTGCCACAGGGTCAAGCGCTTTTCAGAAAACGCCAGATGCTTGAGTAACTCGCTCAGCACGAAGGTTTCAACCAGCCTCCCTGGCAAACCTGCCTCACCCATAAAACCTGACAAGCGCTCTTGTGACAGTTCGGCCAAGTGTGCCAACAGACCGCTGTCCGGCAAGAATACCTTGGGGGCTTTTACTAAACGCTTGCCTGAATTGCGCTCCCAGGACGGCAATCGGTACACTAAAAATAGCGTTTCCAGCAGGCTGAAATAACGTTTTAGTGTGGTCTGCGGCAGTCCGCTGGAGCGGGACACTTCAGCAAAATTCAGTAGCGTGGCGCTGCGGGTGGCCAGTAACTGGATTAAATCAGGAATAGCCGTTAGCTGCTCAACATGAGCCAGGTCACGCACATCGCGCTGCATAATGGCTTGCAGGTAGCTATCAAACCACGCGGCACGACGCCGTGGCGAGCTTCGGCTCACCGCTTCCGGGAAGCCGCCAGAGAGGAGCTTTCCAACCAGTTGCGTCCGGTCGCAGGGAGGAATTGTCAGTGCATTCATCGGGCCGTCAAACAGCCAGTCCGCCAGGTTGGTGGTGGGCGCTTCGGCAATTTCAGCACTCGACAACGGCCAGAGCGATAACACTTCCATGCGACCGCCATGGATGGCGGAAGTGTTGGAAATGCAGGAGCAATTTTCCGACCGGCCCGCAAGAGAGTCAGCAATGTCGGGTAAAAGCAGTACGTTGGCCGAACCCGTCAGCAAGAAGCGCCCTGGCCGACGATCACGATCCACAGCCGCCTTGATGGCAAGGAAAAGTTCCGGCGCGCGCTGTACCTCATCCAGCGTGACTGGTTCATTAAGGCCCGCAATAAATCCTTCCGGAACCCCTTTGTCAGCAGTCAAGGTAACGCGATCATCCAGTGTTAAATAACGGCGAGCGTGCCCGGCGGCTGCTCCTGTGCGTCCATGCACTCGCAGCACTTGGGCATCCTGCCCGGCGGATAGTGATTGCACCAGCGTACTTTTACCCGTCTGACGCGCACCGTTCAGCAACACAACGGGCGTATCTGCCAGTGCCTCATGGAGTAAAGGAAGGATATGTCTTGTATACATGAGGCCATTATATCGGGTGATAATCATCCATGCAACGGATGATTATCATCATTTATCTGGCACCGAAGAAATGCTGATTTATTGTTTATGCCGGTAATCTTGTCGATGCCATCATCATTTTTGCTTGGAATACCCCGCTGCGGTTGGTCAAACCATGCCTATCCGGTTGGTTGCCAATGCCACAGCATTCTGAGAACCTATTCAATATCTTTTTCCCCTCTTCTGAGCAATAGAACGAGGAAGGCTAAGTTAACAAACTGGAGGCTGGTATTGAGCTGACGCTCGCAGTTTTTCCATAACCTCCGACATTTTTCAAGCCAGGCAAACGAACGTTCGACGACCCAGCGCTGCGGTATCACTGCAAAGGTGTGTAATTCATTGCGCTTGGCAATCTGCACGGAGGCACCCAATAGTTCGCGTACACCGTCTGCAAACGGTTGTCCGGTATAGCCGCCATCCGCGAGGACATTGACGACGCCCGACAGCGACGTCTTGTGTAAAGAAAATGCCTCTAGCGCGCCTTTTCTATCCGTGACCTCGGCGGTCGTTACCGCTATCGCATGTGGTAGGCCTTGTGTGTCTACTGCAATATGGCGCTTGATGCCCGATACTTTTTTACCCGCGTCATAACCTTTGTGTTCTGCGGTGTCCGTATTTTTCACGCTCGGCGCATCAACGATCACGAAGGTGGTGTGCTCGCTCCGTCCACTGCTGACGCGGGCCGCGCCAACCACATTTTTTTAATGCCTGCTCCAGCAGGCTGAGACACTCTTCATTCGGCCGGGTTTTCCATAGCTTGAAGTAGTAGTACACCGTGCTTTTCTTCGGAAAATCCCTCGGTATCATGTCCCACTGGCAGCCACTCTTCAGCACATACAGGATCGCGCAAAATACTTCATATAAATCATTCGTCCTTGGCCGTGTCCTTTTCCGGGCACTGGCCAGTAACGGCTCTATCTTTTCAAACGCCTCTCGGCTTATGTCGCTTAGGTATTTCTGTCTCATCCGAGCAATTTAACCAATTCTCCCCTTTATTGCAAAAAGATATTGAATAGGTTCTTAGGCTCATCAAATGGGTGAGTGGCCCTTCGCCCTGAGCAGCCCGCGCAGCGGGCGTGTCGAAGGGTGGGGTACCTGCCAACTGCCGGATTTAGGATAAAGCGGATTGCGGCTGCCATCCTGGTTTTTCCGGGTCGTGTTAATAATGAATTTTCTGATTGTAAATGAAATAGGTCAGCGCTATACTGTCTTACATATTTCTTACTTTAGTGGCGAGGTAAGTCTCATGGAAACCACCAAGCTTTCAAGCAAAGGGCAAGTGATTCTGCCCAAGCATATCAGGACGGCACATAAATGGCAGCCAGGAGTGGAGTTTTCAGTCGAAGATACGCCTGATGGTGTATTGCTGCGTCCTTTAAAGCTTTTTAAGCCGACGCGGCTGGAAGATGTTATTGGCTGTGCCGGCTACACGGGGCCAGCAAAGACGATTGAAGAAATGGATGCCGCCATTGCAGCAGGAATCAAGGCTACCCATGATCGCGATTGATAGCAATGTTCTTGTCCGTCTGGTAACTCGCGATGATGATGCTCAAGCCAAACGTGCGGCGGCGCTGTTCGAGCGGGAGGCAATTTACGTGGGCAAGACGGTGTTGCTTGAAACCGAATGGGTGTTGCGTTTCAGTTACGAATTGAGCAGGCCGGTTATTTTAAATGTGCTGAAAAACACTGTTGGGCTGCCACAAGTTACGGTCGAGGATAGTCCTGCGGTGGCCGAGGCGTTAGGTCTCTTTGAGGCGGGGATGGATTTCGCCGATGCGCTGCATCTGGCCTCTGGGCGGGAGGCGGTGCAGTTCGCCACGTTCGACGAACGTCTGAAAAAGCGCGCGGATATAGCCGCCCCAAGTCGCGGCGTGGTGCTCATATAAGCCGGTTTTTTAGGCGATACTCCTTGTGTACTGCGCTCTACGTCAAGCCTTTTTATATGCGCCGGAAGGCGCTTACCTTTGGTGCGCTGTATCCCTCTTGATCAACATATTGAATAGTCTAATAAAACTAGAGATACCCAGGCAAAATCAGGTAAAGTGAGCGCCATGCTAATGCTAACCTTATCCCTGCTGTTTATTTTTATTGCGTCCTGGTTCCTGGTGGGTCGTTTTCGTCTCTACGCGCTTGCCCAGGGGCTGCTCGACAACCCCAATGCCCGCTCATCGCATACCCTGGCAACGCCACGCGGGGGCGGATTGGTGTTTATACTGCTATGGCTAGGGGCGGGGGTTGGGTCAGTTTTTTGGGGGGTATGGTCGTTGACGCAGGCGCTGGCATTTTTGCCGGGGGCTGTGCTGCTGGCGGGGATAGGCTACTGGGATGATCACCACGACCTTCCGGCGCGGTGGCGGGCGTTGGTGCATTTTGGTGTGGCGGGCGGTAGCGTTGCGGCGTTGGGTGTGGTCGATCTGCCGCTGGGTTGGTGGGGTGCAGGGCTGGCGGTTTTTGCCATTGCTTGGTCGATCAACCTGTTTAATTTCATGGACGGCACTGACGGCATTGCGGGTGTTGAGGCGTTGTTTGTGCTGGGAGTGGGCGGTTTTTTTCTGTGGCAGGCGGGTGGAGCCGCGTTGGCGATTCCGGCATGGGTGCTGGCGGCGACGGTAGCTGGTTTTCTGCTATGGAACTGGCCACGCGCCAGGATTTTTATGGGCGACGTGGGCAGTAGTGTGTTGGGGCTTTTGATCGCCGTATTCGCTCTGGCGGGCGACGTGTGGTTCGATGTGTCAATGTTGCTGTGGGTGATTTTGTACGGGGTATTCTGCTTCGATGCCACGGTGACGTTGGCGCGGCGAGTGATGGCGGGTGAACGCTGGTATGCGGCGCATCGTTCCCACGCGTATCAGCGCTTGCATCGTCCGCTGGGATGGAGTCATGGACGCATTCTGTGGGGCGTGATCGCGGTGAATAGCGTGTTGGCGGGGCTGGCATTGTGGGCCAACGCCATGCCGGAGATGCGGCTGGTGGCGTTGGGTGTGGCGGTGGTGTTGCTATGCATTGTCTATGGATTGGTAGAGCGTGTTGCGCCCATGTATGCTAAAAATATTGCGTCGACTTGATGCGTGTTTTAAATCTCTTTGGGGTTGTCATCCCGAGCGTAGTGAGGGATCTTAAGCAAGATTCCTTACTACGTTCGGAATGACATGGAATTTGTTTATCCCTCCTTGTCATCCTTCGCTTCCCCATCAAAACTCAGCGAAACCGAATTGATGCAATAACGCAGGCCACTCGGATCAGGGCCATCCTTGAACACGTGTCCCAGGTGCGCGTCGCATTGGCTGCACAGCACTTCAGTTCTTGACATGAGCAAGCTGTTGTCCGATTTGGCAGTCACATTTTCCGTGGCGATGGGTGCCCAAAAGCTGGGCCAGCCGCTGCCCGAATCAAACTTGGTTTCTGAGCTGAACAGCGCGGCACCGCAACACGTGCAGCGATAGATACCTGCGTCTTTGTGATCCCAGTACTCCCCGGTAAACGCACGCTCGGTGCCTTTCTTGCGGCACACACGGTATTGTTCGGGGGTAAGTGTGGATTGCCATTCTTGCGTGCTTTTGTGCTTATTTGGGGGAATTTTGTCGTTCATTTGTTGACCTTTCTGTGCTGTCAGGTTAGGAGCCGCTGAATTTATTTTTTATTTAATCCCGTTTCTCAGAATGATACCCCAACCGCCCCGAAAGTTGCATACCCGCTGTAATGACTTGCGGTATCCATTCATCACGCCGCCGCTGTACCGGCGCAGAAATCGATAGCCCTGCTACCATCGCGCCGCTGGCATCCCACACCGGCACGCCGATGCACCCCACGCCCATTTCGGCTTCCTCATTATCCAGCGCATAGCCTTGCTGCAACGCGCAGTGCGCGGCCTGCCATAACTGTTCGGCGTGGATGAGGGTATTGGCAGTGTAGGCGGGCAGGCCAGTGCGCCGCGCATAGGCCAGGCAAGCCGCGTGACCATCATGGGCGAGAAACAGTTTGCCAACGGCGGTGACGTGCAACGGCGCGCGGCTGCCAATCACCTGTTCCACGCGGATAGTTTTGTGGCTGGAAACACGCTCTACATACACCACCTCGTCGTCTTCACGCACCGTCAGATTCACGGTTTCGCCCAGCGCGCTGCGCAACCGCTCCATGATCGGCAGGGCTTCGCGGCGCAGGTCAACGCGTTCCTGCACGCGGCTCGCCAGACTCAACAATTTGACCCCCAGTTGATAGTGCCCGGCGGCGGTGCGTTCCACCAGGCTGTGGCTACCCAGGGCGGCCAGGATGCGGTGCGCAGTGGAGGGGTGCAAGCCAGTCTCGGCGGACAGGATCTTCAGGCTGG
>JANOOA010000241.1:0-8698 GCA_031421115.1 Gammaproteobacteria bacterium
CAACGACTCTGTCACCAAATCCAAATTCGACAATCTCTACGGCTGCCGCGAATCATTGCTGGATGGCATCAAGCGCGCCACCGATGTGATGATCGCCGGTAAGATCTGCGTGGTGCTGGGCTACGGCGACGTGGGCAAGGGCTGCGCGCAGGCGTTCCGTGGCATGGGTGCCACAGTGTTGGTCACAGAAATTGATCCGATCTGCGCCCTGCAGGCGGCAATGGAAGGCTATCGCGTCGTCACCATGGATGATGCGGCCGCTCAAGGCGACATTTTCGTTACCGCCACTGGCAACGTACATGTCATCAACCACGCCCACATGAAAGCCATGAAGAACCAGGCCATCGTCTGCAACATCGGCCACTTCGATTCTGAAATCGAAATGTCCTCGCTGGAGAAATACACCTGGGACGAAATCAAGCCGCAAGTAGATCACGTGATTTTCCCCGACGGCAAAAAAATCATCATTCTCGCCAAGGGACGTTTAGTAAACCTGGGCTGCGCCACCGGCCATCCCAGCTTCGTCATGTCCGCTTCGTTCAGCAACCAGACCATTGCACAGATCGAACTTTTCAATCATGCGGAAAAGTATGAGAAAAAAGTCTACGTACTGCCCAAGCATCTCGATGAAAAAGTTGCACGTCTGCACCTGAAGAAAGTCGGCGCAAAGCTCACACAACTGACGAAGGAGCAGGCTGAATATATCGGCGTACCCACGGACGGGCCTTACAAACCTAACCATTACCGGTATTAACAACATGTAGGGTGCGCCGTGCGCACCAGGATCAAACGAGCGAATTAGTGTGCACGGCGCACCCTACATTTCCAGGCAAGCACGGAGACACAGGGATTTATTCGTGTTTCCGTGCTCTCTGTGGTGAGACATTAAATGCAATCGCAAAAGAAACACCCACGCACCTTCAGCTTCGAATTTTTTCCACCCAAAACCGCCGAAGGCGCGGTTAAACTGCGCAGCGTGCGCGACACGCTGGCAAAGCTCAATCCATTATATTTTTCTGTAACGTTTGGTGCGGGCGGCAGCACCCGCGACCACACCTACGATACAGTAGTTGAAATCCAGCGCGACACCGGTGTTGACGCCGCACCGCATTTGTCTTGCATTGCCTCCACGCGCGAAGAATTGCGCACGCTATTACACGCCTATCAAGCACAAGGCATCCACCGCATTGTCGCGTTGCGCGGCGATGCGCCGTCCGGCACCTATGCCCCCGGCGAATTCCATTACGCCAACGAACTGGTGGCGTTTATCCGCGCTGAAACCGGCAATCATTTCCATATTGAAGTTGCAGCCTACCCCGAGTTTCACCCCCAGGCACCCTCGGCTCGCACTGATCTGCTCAATTTCAAACGCAAGGTCGAAGCGGGTGCAAACAGCGCGCTCACCCAATATTTCTACAATGCCGACGCCTACTTTCGCTTTGTCGAAAACTGCGAAAAAGCCGGACTGACTTTGCCCATCGTTCCCGGCATCATGCCCATTACCAATTACACCCAGCTAGCACGGTTTTCCGACATGTGTGGTGCTGAGCTACCGCGCTGGCTGCGCAAACGCCTGGAAGACTTTGGTGACGACCTGGAATCGCTCCGCGCTTTTGGGCTGGATGTTACCAGCGAGCTATGCGAAACCCTGCTGGAAGGTGGCGCGCCAGGGCTGCACTTCTACACCATGAATCAGGCAGGACCCACATTGGCAGTCTGGAACAATTTAAAATGAACTAAAAGCCGAGGCCGCAGAATGCACAACCCAGCACAACCCGGCGAAGTCTTGCGGGAATGGCTGCCGGAAGGCATGACGGTAACGAAAGCTGCCAAGGAATTGCAGGTTTCCCGCGTCACGCTTTCCAAGGTATTGAACGGCAAGCCTGGAGTAACGGTGGGGATGGCCTTGCGCCTTTCGGCATGGCTTGGAACTTCCCCCGATGTATGGCTGGGTATGCAAACCCAATGGGACTTGTGGCAGGCCGAGCAACAGCCCACCCCGAAAATCAAGCCACTCGTTAGTGTAATGGTCAAGTAAATTTGGACAGTCCCTTAGGTTGCAACCCCCGCTAAGCGGCTTTCAAAAACTGCTGTTCATATTGAGTGGGTGACATTGAGCCAATGGCGGAATGTATCCGTTGCGTATTGTAAAAGCGGCAGGCGCTTTCATCGTCACCGTAAATTCGGTACGGCACACTTCCTGACCACGGAACAGATCGCAGACCGCCTCGATGGCCTGAATCTGGTAGTCGAGGTTCGGCTCGAAATGAAGTTTCATCACCAATCCCCTTAAAGGCTGCGCACGTTCTGAATGCCGTACTGCTCCAGAATCACGGCCATGTTTGACTTCACCACGTCGTCAGCGAAGGCGCTGTCGCGAAAAATGCAGGTAGTGTCGCCCGCCGGAGCGAGTTCCTTGTGCCACGCTACGACACCCTGCGCAAGCGACTCCACGCCATCGCGGGTGATTTTTTCGGTCAGGCAGGTCATTAACACGCCGCCACCAATTGAGCCAACCGTTTTGTCTGCAATACTACGAGACTCCATCGGCACGCACAGATCGAGACCCCGATTAAGTAATAGCTCATACACAATGTCCGCCTCCGTCCTTCCAGGCAGGATATGTTCCTCGTGGTCGAGCAGGGTTTTCTCCAGGTTGTCTCGATCTGGATTCCAGGCGCGGATGTTGGAGTTGTCGAGTTTGAAGACGCGGAAGCCGGTGTCGCCAGCAAACATGGGATTGTCAGCTTTGACATGGCGATTGGCTAAAATCAGGCTGCCCGGCAGCCTGCCTGTCGGACTTAGGGCGTCGTAGAGAAAAAGTAGGGGAATAAGCACAGTTTTTTGCAAAAATGAGGCGTAAACGAAAATCAGTAACTTATTGATTTTAATGGTGCCCAGAGACGGAATCGAACCGCCGACACGGGGATTTTCAATCCCCTGCTCTACCGACTGAGCTATCTGGGCGAATCTATCCGCAGCATAATATGCCGCAGTTTTTAAGCGCTAATGCTAATGCCTTTAGGGGCAAAGTCAAAGCCAATCCAAGCAGAACGCGTATTAGACCTAAGAGCGGGGATAAGGTCAAGGTGTAAAGCCTATTTTTATGTATTTTAGCCGCTCGTCATCCAGTACAATAATCACTTCCGGCCTGAAATCCTGCGGGGATGGCGCCTGCGCTCCGGCAGTGGGATTGATAACTTATACCTATATATCAGCATGTTAAATTATGTAACACCTCCATACGCGCGAATACGGCTTGCAATCATGGCGTTGTCCCTGAAAAAAAACCCTCTATTTTTATTTTTCGCTTGCCTGTTAGCAGGAGTAGCCGGGGGCAACCGCGCCAGCGCCGCACCCGCGCTGGAAATTCACCACCCACCCCGGGGGCAAACCTGTGTGGCGTGCCACGCGCAGCCACCTGACACTGCAACGGCCTCGGGCTGTGTGAGTTGTCATACTGAAAAAAGCATGGCAACTCACACAGCCCTGCTGCGCGTATCCACCCCCATAACACTCGCCTCTGCCGCCGCAGAAGAACACCCCGCCAAACTGGGCACGCCCCGCCCGCTGGCGTTGCCGCTGTATTACGACATGACACGGATTGGCGCGTCGCCGCATCAAATGCTGCGCATACCCGCCGGAAAGTTCATCATGGGCACCGATGCGCGCCTGTCTGACGAGGGGCCGCAACATACGGTACACTTGCCGTCTTACTGGATCGATAAATACGAAGTCACCAATCTGCAATACCGGCAGTTTATCGAAGCGGCTGGCAAACGTGCACCGGATCACTTTGTAAATCGCACCTTCCCCGCCGGCAAGGCGGATCATCCCGTCACCTTTGTGTCATGGCATGATGCTAACGCCTACTGCACCTGGGCGGACAAGCGCCTGCCCACTGACGAGGAGTGGGAAAAAGCCGCACGCGGCACCGATGGCCGCATGTTTCCGTGGGGCCAGCAATTTGATATTAACCAAGTGAACACACCGGTACGCTGGGAACGGCTTAAGGAAAAAGGCGACACCACGCCAGTGGGTGCGTTTCCCGGCGGCGCCAGTCCGTATGGCGCGCTGGATATGTCGGGCAATGTATGGGAATGGACCGCCTCGTGGTACGTGGCGTATCCTGGTAACAAAAAAATCAGCGAAAGTTACGGCGAAATTTATAAGACATTGAAAGGCGGCTCATGGTGGGATTGCTCTTTCTACAAATGTGGCATCTCAGCGCCGGTGTTCAACCGCGCTTTTTTCAATATTAAAGTGAAAAACGCCAGCTTCGGTTTCAGGTGCGCCAAAGATGATAAGTAAAAAAATAGCTGGATGTGTGTTGCCCATCATAATGCTGGCAAGTTGCGGTAAACAGGAAAGTCCGCCGCACATGGATGTGCAAGTGCCGCAAGCGCAGGATGCGCAGGCGCGGCCGCCGCACACGGATGTGCAAGCACCTCCAGAAACAGGGACACCAAAAATACCCCCTGTAAAGCCGGGGGAAGCCATGGTGCTGATCCCCGCTGGGGAATTTGTGATGGGCAGCAACAAAACCGATGATGCCGGCCTGCAAAAAGAATACGGCTTTGTCAATCCGTTGTATGTTGACGAGCGCCCGCCGCACAAAGTCACGTTGCCTGCGTTCATGATTGACAGATACGAAATCACCAATGCGCAGTACAAAGCATTTATCCAGCAGACCAAAGCACTCGACCCACCGGCCTGGATACAAAACGGCTATAACGTACGCGATGAAAAACTGCGTGGCGCCACCCTGGAAAATTTGCGCTGGGTCGCCCGCGACTATTTCAAGCTCGACACAGACCCCAGCAGCATGACGCGCGAAACACTGCTCGCCGCATTGGAAAAAGTGCAGGCGCTGCGTGATACCCTGCCCGTCACGGGCGTCACTTGGGACGATGCCTACAGCTACTGCACATGGGCGGGCAAACGCCTGCCCACCGAAGCCGAATGGGAGAAAGCCGCACGCGGCCCGCACGGGCATGAATACCCGTGGGGCGCGCAATGGGACGCCAAAAAAGCCAACACTGGCGTAGGCCAGGCAGATAATGGCGAAGCCACTGCACCCGTTGGTTCATACCCCAGCGACATCTCCGGCTACGGCGTATTTGACATGGCGGGCAACGTCTCGGAGTGGGTCATCAACTGGTATCAACCCTACCCCGGCACCACCTATAAGCACGAAGCCTTTGGCGAGATACATAAAGTCATACGCGGCGGCGGTGCAGGCGACGGCCACTACGCCCTCAGCTCGTTCTACCGCACCGCCCGCCGCGCCCACGCCGAGCCTTCCGCAATGAGTACCGACGTGGGATTTCGCTGCGCACGATGAGCAGGGTGAAACACGGTTATGTGCAACAGGTACGGGGTTATCTTTTTGCCGCGCGGATATCTTCAGCCCGCCGGACAAGAAAAGCAGCGTTACCTGCGAGGTCGTCGAAAGCGTAAGGCACGCGATCCGTTTGATTAAGCTGAGCATTGTCACAGACGCAAAGCCAGTGTTCACCGATGCGGATTATCTAGTGCTCGACAATCTTGATCGCTTCAAAAAGTGGCTTGTTGACTCTGAGTCCCTTTAGGAGTATTGATGTAGGGTCATCGCTTGAACAATCACTGTGAGGCTGTCGGCAAACTAGCCCTGATGATTTTTTGTCGCTCAGACACAAAGCATCGCGCACCAAAGGAGGCACGCAATGAACAATGTAACAAGATTATTTGTGATCCCGATTCTCACTGTCCTAGCCGCTGTTGCTATCATCATCGCCTTGGTCGCTGCTACAAGTTCAACGGCTGTGGCGGCGGCTGACAAAGAGGTAACCCTCAATCTGGGAGGAAAATTTTGCGAATTTTATCCTGAAGATATCACTGCTGCACTGAAGAAACTGCCTGGCGTAAACTCTGTAGATGCGGTAGAACGACGCAAGTTTGTAACAGTGCAATATGAAGACGGCAAAGTTACCCCGCAACAAATGGTAACGGCGATTGGTGGCGTCAAGGAGGAAGGAAAGTGGCACTGTGAAGCAACAGTAAAATAAACCATTCTTTTGAGATTTTCGTTGCCGTACGTAGCATCTCCACTGTGGGGACGCTACGTACGGCAACGTGCTAATGCGCAATGCGCATGCCCGGCAGTAACATCAACTGCGCGTCAACGAATTTTGAACGTGCTTCCGGTAAAATCTCGGCGATTATCTCTTCGGTCAGACCGGTAATTTCCCACGCCACCGGATCAATACTCTCAAACAGTTTTTTGCGCGAACCATCCGGCTCGACTTGATTGGCAATAACACCTGCCAAGTGAACAATCGCTGTTTCGAGAGAAAATTTTTGTGCGGCGCCCGGCGTATGATGAAACTCGGCGATCTCCTGCATACTGTCTGGCAACCGCCATAAACGCATTAATTCGCAACCTACTTTACCATGATCAAAACCAAATACTTCATGTTCGGCCCGATAGTCGGGCAGGCTCACATCGCGTGCCCGAAACAACACTACGCGCAATAATTCCGGAATTTTTATACATAAAACCAATTGCCCAATATCGTGCAGCAATCCTGCGACAAACAGGCGTTCCGCATGTAGCACCCGGCAGTGCGACGCAAGAATCTTCGCAACCGCCGCTGTTGCAACACTGTGCCGCCAAAAACTGTCCATATCCATCAACGTGCTGGGCACATTGGTGAAGGTGCGTATCGCCGATGTTGCCAATATCAGATCACGCAAATCACGCACGCCAATCACCGTAATAGCGCGTGAGATGGTGTCAATGCGCGACACATTATTATAAAATGCACTGTTAACGATTTTCAGCAAACGGGCCACCAAACCCGCATCATGACCAATAACCTTGCCGATATCCATCGCAGAATAACGCGGATTCTCAGTCATTTCATTGACGCGAACGCATATTTCTGGCAACGACACCAGCGTAGACACACCTTTTACTATATCATTTGGGTTTAACATACAAGTGTCACTTTTCCATATATAAGTATAATAGTCAATGCTTTGTTTTCCATTAAGCGATGCTGACTGATGATACTGGCGTCAATTTTTTATCATTGGCAAGTGGGTATTCAATATGAGCAAAAACCATGCCTGCTTAATTAAACAGTGCGACTCCATTAACCAGACCATGCAAAAACCCACCCTCTTCCTCCGCGTTGCCGTGCCATCGCCCGTGCATCGCAATTTTGATTACTTGGTCCCTGCCGAATGTAACCCGGCGACACTCACACCGGGAATGCGTGTGCGAGTGCCTTTTGGTAAAACCAGAACCATTGGGATATTAGTGGAAGTAGTTGCACACAGCACCGTGGAAAGTGGCCGCCTCAAAACTGCACTGGAAGTGCTGGATAACCAACCGCTGTTATCTGCCGATCTCTTGCAACTGGCGCAGTGGGCCAGCGGTTATTATCACTATCCCCTGGGCGAGGTGTTTGCCAGCATGTTGCCCACCCTGCTGCGCAGTGGTAAGGCGCCCCAGACGAAACGTTTACGCCACTGGCGTATGACCCCCCAAGGCGCAACCATCGACCTCGACAGCCTGAGACGCGCACCGCGCCAGGCGGCTCTGATGCGCTTGCTGCATGCTCATCCTGAAGGATTAAGCAGTACGCAACTTCTGGAACATCCAGGAGACTGGCAAGGCACATTGCGGGCACTCATCAACAAGGGATGGGTAGACACTGAGGAAACAGAGAATGCAATAGCGGACGTGGGACATACGAATAAAGCACGCGAACAGCGCCTTGTGCTTAATCCACCCCAACAAGACGCTGTCACCGCAGCAGGCAATGCGTTGGGGAATTTTCAGGCTTTTTTGCTGGATGGCGTAACGGGCAGTGGAAAAACTGAAGTCTATTTGCAGATCATTGAACAAACACTCGCGCGTGGTCTGCAGGCATTGGTATTGGTGCCAGAAATTGGTCTTACGCCGCAGCTCATCGAACGCTTTCAGCGCCGCTTTAACCTGCCGCTGGCGGTGCTGCATTCGGGAATGTCGGATCGGGAGCGGCTGTCTGCCTGGGTGATGGCACGTAGCGGCCAGGCGCCCATCATCATCGGCACACGTTCAGCGGTGTTCACCCCTCTGAAAAATCCTGGCGTTATTATTGTTGACGAAGAACACGATACGTCATTCAAACAGCAAGATGGGTTTCGCTATTCGGCGCGTGACGTGGCTGTGATGCGTGCGCATCAAGCCAATGTGCCAGTGATGCTGGGCTCGGCGACACCTTCTCTGGAAAGTCTGCACAATGTAAACACGGGGCGTTATTATTCACTGAAACTTCCCGAGCGGGCCGGTAGCGCCCTGCATCCTTCGATTGAGACGCTGGATGTACGTCATCAACCGATGGATGATAATCTCTCGCAACCTTTGCTCACACTCATAACGCGGCATCTGGCACAGAATAATCAAGTGCTGTTGTTTCTTAATCGACGTGGTTATGCACCGACGTTACTGTGCCATGACTGCGGCTGGGTGGCTGAATGCCGACGTTGCGATGCGCACTTGACACTACACCAGGGGTCACGCCTGTTACAGTGTCATCACTGTGGCACGCAGCGTTCGCTCGACAAACATTGCCCCGCCTGCAAGAGCACTGATCTGCGTGCGTTGGGGTATGGCACCGAACGTATTGAACACGCGCTTAAAAACAAATTTCCTGAGACACTCATTACG
>JANOOA010000242.1:0-3733 GCA_031421115.1 Gammaproteobacteria bacterium
ATAACGATTCCAGATATTCGATAATCGGCGGAATAACCAGCTCATAACCCCAGGTGTGAAACAGGTCAAGCAAATCGCGGCGCAATCTTTCCAGGTATTCTGCCTGCTGCGGCAAAACCTCCTGAATGCCTTCAGGCAGCAACCAACGGTCTTTACCGGAAAATGTACGATCAGTCATTGGGCAACATTATAATGGGATGTGAGAATATTGAACGCGGTGGCGCAAGGGAGCAAAACAGTGCGTTCAGTACATGGCATGTGTATGTGTATGTCAAAAATAACGGATGGACTTACGTAACAGCTCATAAGTATAGCAGAAATTCCTTTGGCACACTACATTAACCGACAACATAGCGGACTCTCCTATAAATTCGCTAAGCCGCCTGGGCATTGACCCGCAATCCACTGGGCACACTAAATTTAAGGCCATATTTATGTTAAAATATTCGGTTATGGCAAATTTAAGTTAACAAAGGACATCATGCCGTCCAGCGACACGTTGCAACGCTTCATCTTTGAGGAAGCGCCGATCCGAGGGGGGGTTGTGCGGCTCGACGCCACCTGGCGAGCCGTGCTGGAGCGCCGCGACTACCCCCCCGTGCTGCGCGACCTGCTGGGGGAGATGATGGCCGCAGCGGCCTTACTGTCGGCCACGCTCAAGTTTGATGGTGCGATGGTCATTCAGATTCAGGGTAACGGGCCGGTCAGCCTGCTGGTGGTGGAATGCACCAGCGAACGCACCTTGCGCGCGCTCGCACAATGGAGCGAGGACGTGCAGCCTGCGCCACTCACCGACTTGCTGGGGGACGGCAAGCTTGTCATCACCATTGACCCGAAACAGGGAAAAGAACGCTATCAGGGCGTTGTCAGCCTGGAGGGTGAGACCATTGCGGAAGTGCTGCAACATTATCTGACCCATTCTGAACAACTGGACACCCGTTTGTGGCTGGCGGCTAATGGCCAACACGCGGCAGGGATGATGCTACAACGCCTGCCCCATAATAACTCAAGAAATAGCGCAAGGGATAACGACGAAGATGCCTGGCCGCGTGCCGTGCATCTGAGCGCGACGATTACGCATCATGAGCTGTTAGAGCTTCCTGCATCAGAAATTATTCATCGCCTGTATCACGAAGAAGATGTGCGGTTGTTTGACGGCGAGCCAGTCAGCTTCCGTTGCTCATGTTCGCGCGAGCGTGTTGCGGGTGTGCTACGCATGCTCGGCCATGATGAGGTTCAGAGCATTCTGCGTGAACAGGGTACGGTGAGCGTGGATTGCGAATTCTGCGGCAAACATTATGCGCTTGATCCGATTGACGCCGAAGTAATCTTCGCGGCTTTCGGCGAACTCTCTGGCACGGCACCGTCCGCAATTAAACATTAAATCGACTGGAACTTATTATGACTACCCAGGCCACCAAACAGCTTGAAACATTTGACAACCCGATAGTGGGACGCGATTACACCATTCATATCAGTGTTCCGGAATTTACCTGTCTGTGCCCCAAAACCGGCCAGCCGGATTTTGCAGTCATTGAAATTGCGTATGTGCCCAATCTGCGTTGCGTTGAACTCAAGTCGCTGAAACTCTATATCTGGTCATACCGCAACGAAGGTGCTTTTCACGAAGCAGTGACGAATCGCATTCTTGATGATCTGGTAAAGGCATGCGCGCCACATTTTATGCGCATTACCGCCAAGTTCAATGTGCGTGGCGGTGTTTATACTAACGTGGTGGCAGAACATCGCCATGCAGCCTGGGTGCCGCCTGCACCCGTAACGCTCCCTTGACTGATCTTTATCTTGGCATTGATCTGGGCACCTCGGGTTGCCGCATCATTGCCATAGATAACCACGGCACGATACATGGACAAAGTACCACGCCACTGCCTGCGCCAGTGCGCAACGGCGATGCGGTAGAGCAGGATCCCCACCTGTGGTGGGCAGCAGTACGCACAGCCCTGCATAGCCTGTTGCGCTTGCTGTCAACACAAGGGGCAACACAAGCGCCAGCGGCGCAGGTGCGCGCCATTGCTGTGGACGGCACTTCCGCCACCTTGCTGCTCACCGACAATGCTGGCCACCCACTCCGCCCTGCCTTGATGTACTGCGATGCGCGCAGCACATATCAAGCCGGTCAGATCAAACACATCGCCCCGCTCACCAGTGGCGCACACGGTGCAACATCGGCTCTTGCAAAACTACTCTATCTGCACCAGCAACCTGACATTACACTGGCACGACATGCCTTACACCAGGCCGACTGGATTATGGGTCAGTTCAGCGGCCAATTCGGCATCAGCGATGAAAACAACGCGCTGAAACTCGGTTACGATGTAGTTAAGCGCGAATGGCCAGCGTGGCTGGATAAACTCGGTATCAACAAAAAATTATTGCCGGAAGTATTACCGCCCGGCACCCCGGTCGGCACTATTACCGCCCAGATTCAACGTGAATTTGGCCTGTCGCCAGACACTCGCGTGGTTACCGGCACTACCGACAGCATGGCGGCTTTTCTTGCAACAGGCGCACACAGTACGGGTGAAGCAGTCACGTCATTAGGCTCAACGCTGGTGATTAAAATCATTTCACCAAAACCCATTTTCGCGCCCACCTATGGCATATACAGCCATCGTCTCGGTGATTTATGGTTGGCAGGTGGCGCATCAAACAGCGGTGGCGCGGTATTGCTGAAATACTTCACGCAAGACCAGCTTGCCGCCATGACACCCCAGCTAAAACCTGCGCAAGACACAGGGCTGCATTATTACCCGCTACTGGTACCTGGCGAGCGCTTCCCGGTGTGTGACGCCACATTTGCGCCGCGCTTAACCCCACGCCCTGTCGATGATCTGCAATTTTTTCAGGGCATGCTGGAAGGTATCGCGCATATTGAACAACAAGGGTATCAACGGCTGGTTGAACTTGGCGGACCCTACCCGACTGCGGTATATACCGCAGGTAGCGGCGCACACAATAAAGCCTGGCAAGAAATTCGGCAGCGCATGCTTAATGTGCCGATACACGACGTCAAACAGCACGATGCCGCCTATGGTGCAGCGCTGCTGGCGAAGGGGTTTTTTAAGTAGCTGATCCCACCAGCAACGCTTTCAATTCAGGTATACACGAACCACAGTTAGTGCCCGCTTTTAGCACCACGCCAATCGCTTCGGGTGTGGTGAGATGGTTTTTTCGTATGGAATCCGTAATGGTATAAACGCCCACCGCAAAACAGGCGCAGACAATCCGGCCCGCGTCGCTCTGGCCTTTGCCGGGACGCCCCGCCAGCAGGCTGGCGCGCTCCTCATGAGACAGTTCATCTTTGGCAAACAACCCAGCCAGCCAGGTGCGCGGCGGCAACTCAAACGTCGGCGCAACAAACACGCAGCTTTCCAGGCGATTATTAACAATACGCGCACCCCGGTATCGGCCCACCGCTTTGTCCAGATAATCTGCCCACTCCACTTTTTCATTAGGCATGCATAACAAGTCACGCGCCCAACGCGCCCAATCGGCAGGGGCTTGCTCACCCGCCAATTCATAGCGCCAGAAATCTTTACCTGCCGCGCTTACCCAATAAGATGTATCCTTAAAATTCAAACGGCGTTGCGACAAAAGAAAACCATGCCAGGCCGGCGTATAGGGCTGAACATGCACCGGCGTGTGTTTGGACTCGGGTTGACCCGACACCGGATCGGTGGCGGGATTCACTAACGCATCGACTCGCCCGCGA
>JANOOA010000243.1:0-7553 GCA_031421115.1 Gammaproteobacteria bacterium
GCTGGCAGACATGCGCAGCCGTGGCGAAAAGGCATAAGGGGACACTATCATGCGTGAAAAAATCAAACTTATTTCCAGCGCCGACACCGGCCACTTCTACACCACCATGAAAAGCAAGCGTAATACGCCCGACAAGCTGGAGCGTAAAAAGTACGACCCCGTTGTGCGTAAGCATGTCATGTATAAAGAAGCAAAAATCAAGTAAGCACACTTGATTGCCTGAGGGTCGGGCGCTGAAAGTCACTGTGCTTTCAGCGCCCGAACTTTTTGTGCCGGATCAACCTGGGAACCCCATCAAGCCAACCCCCAACCCCCAACACCCGCCCCCCGCTTTCGCGGGAGCGAATTTACCGACAGATTTATTTGGCAGTCTTTTTGAACCGCTCGATACTTGCAAGAATTTCGGCCTTGGCTTCGGCAACCCCTTCCCAGCCTTCTACCTTGACCCACTTACCCACTTCCAGTTCTTTATAATGCTCGAAGAAGTGCTTGATCTGCGCCAATAAAGTAGGCGGCAAGTCCTGCGGGGTTTGCACATGGGTATACAGCGGGGACAGCTTGGCAACGGGCACGGCAAGCAGCTTGGCATCCACACCCGACTCGTCGGTCATCTTCAGCATACCCACCGGGCGGCAGCGAATCACGGCGCCGTGAACCAGAGGCACCGGCGAAACCACCAGCACATCCACCGGGTCACCATCTTCCGAGAGGGTGTTAGGAATAAAGCCATAGTCGCACGGGTAAACCATGGCGGTGCCCATAAAGCGATCTACCAGCAGCGCACCGCTGTCTTTGTCGATCTCATATTTGACCGGGCCACTGCGCGCGGGAATTTCTATCACCACATTTATGTCGTTGGGAACGTCGCGACCGGGGCTGATTTTTTCAATATTCATGACAGTAATCCTTGGTTGGATGCGGAAAAGACGCATATTATAGCGGCACATACCCGACCAACACCAACACTGCATGGCATTTTCAGAAAACTTCAACGATCCGCCGAAAAAATGTCAATATTACACAAAACTGCATTGACTTAAGGCGTACACTCAGGGTAGCTTAGGCACAATTGTAATGTCACAGCGCGCACAGTGTTGCAACCTGTTTCGCACGGCGCTACATATAAAACAAGAGAGCGTTTTTACAAATAAACAATTTCATTCACAATCAACAAAGCCAATTATTGGGGAGTGCAAACGTCGCTATGAGAATTGTACTATTGGGAGCGCCTGGTTCAGGAAAGGGCACACAGGCCAAGCTGCTGGCCGAAAAATTCACCATCCCGCAAATTTCTACCGGCGATCTGTTACGCGCCGCCGTAGCCGCAGGGTCACCCCTGGGATTGCAAGCTAAGGCGACCATGGATTCCGGACAATTGGTGTCTGACACCATTGTGCTGGGCATGATCGAGGAACGGTTAGCCAAATCTGACGCGCAGAAAGGGTTTATTCTGGATGGCTTCCCACGCAATATCCCGCAGGCCGAGGCCTTGGATGTCCTGCTTGAAAAGTTGCACAAACCTTTAGACGGCGGCCTGTTGATTGATGTCGATTTTGAAATTTTACTACAGCGCCTGACCGGTCGCCGCACCTGTGAATCGTGCGGCCAGATGTATAATGTCTACACATCTCCGTCACGCCTTGATGAACGCTGTGATAAGTGCGGCGGCGATTTGCGCCACCGCGCTGACGATAATGAAGAAACCATCGGCAACCGGTTACGGGTATATGAGTCACAAACCGCACCGGTAGTGGCTTATTACCGCAATCAGGGCAAGCTGCGTGCAGTGCAGGGCGTCGGTGACATTCCGGACATTTTCGCTGCTATTCAAAAAGCGCTGGATGAACCAGCACAAGCCAAACCTGCCCCTGCGCCTGCCAAGCCCGCGCCGAGAAAACCCGCGCCGGCAGCGACCCAGGTTAAGCAACCGGTGGTCACGGCGGTGACTCATGTCGCAGCTGTTGTGAAAGAAGCCGTAATCAATAATGGCAAAGCGATCAAGAAAGCTGCCACGGCCACTATTCGCAAGACTGAAAAGAAAGTGGCTCAAGCCACCAAAAAAGCCGTCGCTACCGTCAAGAAAACTGTAAAAACTGCCAGTAAGACGGTAAAAGCCACTGTGAGGAAAGACATCAAGGCAGTAAAGAAGGCCGCCATTAGTATTGGCAAAGTGGAAAAGAAAGTGGCTAAAACCACCAAAAAAGCCGTCGCTACCGCCAAGAAAACCATGAAAACTGTCGGCAAAACCGTCAAGAGTACCGTGAAAAAAGCCATCAGCAAAAAAGTGGCGCCCAAGAAAAAAAGCAGCGGCAAGGCAGCGCCCACAAAAGCGCCGATTAAAAAGGCCAGCATCAAGAAAAAAGCCATTGCCAAAACCAGCGCCAAAAAAAGTAGCAAGAAAAGATAGTGGCTAGACTAAACACGGGCGGGGGTGCTTTCCCGCAACGCCGCATGCGCCGCATGCGGCGTGATGATTTTTCGCGCCGATTGATGCGCGAAACCACGCTTACTGCCGATGATCTTATTTACCCCCTGTTCGTTATAGAAGGCAGCGGCAAGCGCGAGCCTATTGCGTCTATGCCGGGTGTTGAGCGGGTCAGCATTGACGAGCTATTAAAAGAAGCCGCTGACCTGGTGCGGCTAGGCGTACCCGCCGTGGCGCTGTTTCCGGTAACGCCAGTGCAGCAAAAATCTGAAGATGCACGCGAAGCTTATAACCCCGAAGGCTTGGCGCAACGCGCCGTGCGCGCCTTAAAACAGGCCTTTCCGCAACTGGGCGTGATTACTGATGTGGCGCTGGATCCTTTCACCACGCACGGTCAGGACGGCTTGATTGACGCTGCCGGTTATGTCATGAATGACGAAACCGTGGCCGTGCTGGTCAAGCAAGCGCTGTCACATGCCGCCGCAGGCGCGGACATCGTTGCGCCCTCAGACATGATGGATGGCCGCATTGGTGCGATTCGTGACGCTCTGGAGCAGGCGGGCTACATCCACACCCGCATTCTTGCCTACGCTGCGAAATATGCCTCCAGCTTCTATGGTCCATTTCGTGATGCGGTCGGCTCTGCAGCAAATCTGGGCAGCGGCAACAAAAAAAATTATCAGATGGATCCGGCCAACAGCAATGAAGCGCTGCATGAAGTGGGGCTGGATCTTGCCGAAGGCGCCGATATGGTGATGGTAAAGCCAGGCATGCCGTACCTTGATATTGTGTATCGCGTCAAACAGGAGTTTGGCGTGCCAACATTTGTCTATCAGGTCAGTGGTGAATATGCGATGCTGATGGCGGCGAGCCAAAACGGCTGGCTTGAGGAACGTGCTACGGTGCTGGAGTCGTTACTCTGCATCAAGCGCGCGGGAGCAGACGGCATACTGACTTATTTTTCCAAGCGTGCGGCGATGTGGCTGAAAGAATAAAGCGGCCTCTGGCTTTAACCCAGATTTTCCAATTTCGTTTCGTGGCACATGCATCAAATCAGGTCACAGCCAACGCCAGCTTTTTGCTAGACACTATCAGTCCCTGCATTTCTGCAGCGGGCAAAGGTCGGCTCAGATAATAACCTTGCACCATATCACAGCCAAAGCTGTTTAGTCTTTCCAGGTGGCCGACGGTCTCAACACCTTCGGCGACAACTTTCAGCCCAAGATTATGCGCCAGATCAATAGTCGCCCGTACAATCGCTGCATCATTATCATCTTCAAGCATGTCGGTGACAAAAGACCGGTCGATCTTGACTTCCGAAATCGGCAAGTTCTTTAAGCGCGCCAGAGAAGAATAGCCAGTGCCGAAATCATCTATGGAAAGCGCAATGCCCATGGCATCGAGGCGCGCCAGCGTATCCTGCGCGCGCGGTGTATCGACCATTAATGTGCCTTCTGTCACTTCCAATACTAACGAACGTGCCGAACAACTATATTTTGTCAAAATTTCCTGTATGCGATCGGCCAGTTGTGTGTCAAGGAAGCTAACAGGAGACAGGTTGACTGCCACGGGTATGTGCAGATTCTCATCGCTCCAGGTGCTGCATTGTTTTATGGCAGCATCAAGCACCCGCAATGTCAGGATATTGATGACGCCAATTCTTTCTGCCAGAGAAATAAATTCTACCGGTAATATTAATCCACGCTGCGGATGACGCCAGCGCGCCAGCGCTTCAACGCCACATATTTCGCCCGTCTTCAGGTCAAGTTTGGGCTGGTAATAAACTTCGATTTCATCTCGCTCAATGCCTTGGCGCAATTCCGTTGCCAAGGTAAGGCGATCCACGCTATGGACGTCAAGCTCAGGCGCATACAGCATGATGCCACCTCCGGCATGCTTTGCAGCATACATGGCAACATCAGCACGACGCAGCAGACTACCGCCATCCTCGCCGTGCTCGGGAAATAGCGCGATGCCAATGCTGCCACCCAAAGGCAAAACCCGCCCCTCCACGGAAAATGGCTCATGCAGCGCCTGAAGAATTTTTTCTGCGATTAATGTCGCTCCGGCCGCATCCACGCGTGGCAATACCACTGCGAACTCATCGCCCCCTAAACGCGCTACCGTGTCAGACTCTCTGATGACTTCTCGCAAGCGCAAGGCCACTTCCTGCAAAATAATATCGCCTGCATGATGACCCAAAGTATCATTCACTTCTTTGAAGCGATCCAGATCCATCAGAAACAAAGCAAATGTGGCGCGCTCACGCTGACTACCACGAATAACCTGCAGCAAACGGTCTTGCAACAAAGCGCGGTTTGGCAACCCTGTCAAGGTGTCATGCAATGCCTGATGCTCGAGAGCGTCCGCCTGCATGACTAATTCCCTGCGCATCAGATTGAGTACGCGCCAACCCAACCCCAATAAAAATAATGTGAGCGCGACATAACCTATCGCCAGATACAAGCCGCGCTGATGGGTAAGATCAATCTGCTCTTGTATCGGCATTTCATCGTAGCCCAAACGCAGCGTAGCGATTTTTCTGCCGCTGTCGCCATATACCGGCAAGGAAACATAATAAATTGCGTCGGCATGCTCACCAAAGAAAAAATCTTCTTTGAAACTGACATGCGTATTGCGGACTTCGGCCGCAGCGAGCACGCGGCCTGACGCATCAACCACTTTCATAAAAACCAGGTCACCGCTGAGCAGGGCTTCATCGGCTAACTTCTGCAAGTTTCCTTCAGATGCGGGATGTCCGACATGATTGCCGACCAGAATCGACAACAAATAGGAATCAGAACGCAATTGATCAACAAACTGCGCTTGATAGCCCTCTTTGACAATATAGAGCACGCCGACAAATAACAGCGGAATTAAAATAAGATGGATCGCCGCCACACCAATAATGAGGCGGCCCATCAGGCCACGTGAAAGGCGTGCTATTCGAGAGGGGTTTGCCATAACTCCTGTATCACCTTAAGGCCCATCTGGGCTCGAACGTCCTTGTTCCACATAAAGCTTACCGAACCACGACGAGTACGCAGTGCGCTAATCAACTGCCAGCGATCGGAATATTGCTGTGGGCGTGGGTCGCCAGTTGCCGCGATCCTTGCATTTAATTGGCGTTGGTAGTTGTCTGCTGACATGAAGATGATCTTTTGCAGGAAAACTTCATGCAACAGGGGCTCCGTTGCGTTAAGCAAGGGCTCGATACGCCGGCCATCTTTGACCAGCACTACACCTAAAAATAATTTACGCACTTCAGCAGGCGTAAGCTGGGGCACATTCGACATGGCGCCTGACACCAAAACCAGATGCCGTGCCTCCGCAGCCATGCCCGCAGTGTTACCAGCATATAAACATATGACACAACAAAATCCAGCGATAATTCGCCACAATTTTCTCATAAACTGTATTCCATTACATCCAACCTGTTCAACTTGTCGGGTAAGTTATGTGATCAAGCACGCCGCAAATGATCCCGCCCTGACAAGAATGGCATCATTCACCGAAGCGTCCATTAACCCAGATTTTCTATTAGCACTCTACTGCGGCCACACAAAGCACTGAATCTGCACGAGAAAAGTTGAAAACCAGTCTGTCACCGTAGAGTGACTACGCCTCCGACTGCTTTTCAACTTTTCTCGCCCATCTTCAGCACCTTGCGCATCCTCGCTACGAGGCTAATGGAAAATCTGGGTTTAACCAAACAACGTGCGAAGGCGGTGTGTACCGCACATTAACCTAGCAATATCCATACCGATTTCGCGCACTTTCTATTATCATATTACCTTATACCACACTCTCAGGACTTTACCTTACCGCCATGTCTCACATCAAACCCGATCGCTACGCCGTCATGGGCAATCCTATGGCACACAGTAAATCACCACAAATTCATGCATCATTTGCGCAGCAAACCCATCAACAATTGGTATACACCGCTAACCTTGTTGCATTAGATCAATTTGAACACGCCCTGCAGACATTTGCGGAAAACGGTGGAAAAGGCCTGAATATTACCGTTCCTTTCAAGCATGCCGCCTGGAAATGGGTTACGCAACGCAGCCCGCGCGCCGAACGTGCGGGCGCCGTCAACACTATTATGTTTCGGCTCGACGGAACATGCTATGGCGACAATACCGATGGCGTAGGACTGGTGCGCGACCTGACACATAATCACGGCGTCACGATTCGCGGACAACGTGTGCTGTTGTTGGGGGCGGGTGGCGCGGCGCGGGGCGTGCTGGAGCCGTTACTCGAAGAGCAGCCAGCACACCTGGTAATAGTCAATCGTAGCGCAGATAAAGCTATGGCATTAGCCAAAGATTTGACAGGTGTAGGCGTTGTTACAAGCTGCGCCTATCAGGATCTTGGCGCAGAGCAATTTGATATCATCATCAACGCCACATCGGCCAGTTTGCATGGAGAGGTTCCTGCGTTACCCGCTGTTGTGCTGGCAAAAGGATGTTTATGCTATGACATGATGTATGGCGCAACGCCCACCGCCTTCATGCAGTGGGCGCAACAACAAGGTGTGCAACGCACCCTGGATGGTTTAGGCATGCTGGTAGAACAAGCGGCTGAGTCATTTTTTCTATGGCGCGGTGTGCGGCCTGAGACGGCGCCGGTGATCCGCGCGATTCGCGCGCAGCTCTAAATTTTTTGCGGTGCAGGTTGGCTTCTTTTGCGGAACAGCACTGCGCCTTGCCTTTGGTCATCTCTCATGCGCCATCAGTTGTGGCAGCGCCACACCCCCCGGCGGCTTCAAGAGGTCTGCCAAGGTATATCTATCCAGCACGGCAAAAAATTCATCCAAGGCATTACTCAGCACTCCCTTCAGGCCACACATGGCGAAAATCGGGCAATGCCTGGTTTGCGGATTGAAACACTCCACCATGTGAAAATTCGGTTCGGCATGGCGCACCACATCACCGATATTGATTTCGCAAGCCGGGCGTGCCAAAAACATGCCACCGCCTTTACCGCGATGGGTATGAATGTAACCATGACTCGCCAAATCATGCACCACCTTCACCAAATGGTTGCGTGAAATGCCATAGAAACCTGCGATTTCGGAAATGGTCGCCTTTCTATCCGCGTGCATGCCCAGGTACATCAGCAC
>JANOOA010000244.1:0-30242 GCA_031421115.1 Gammaproteobacteria bacterium
TCGCGCGTATTAATAGAACCAAAGGATAAGTGGATTTATGCTGAAAAAAATTATTCATACCGATAAAGCCCCCAAGGCCATTGGCACGTATTCTCAGGCAGTGCAAGTGGGTGATACGGTGTATTTATCCGGGCAAATTCCACTGGTGCCGCACACCATGGAGTTAGTGCAAGGTGACATGTCAGCACAGATCCGTCGCGTGTTTGATAATCTGCAGGCGGTAGCAGAAGCGGCCAGTGGCAATCTCGCTGATGTGGTCAAGCTCAATGTCTTTCTCACTGACCTGAGCCATTTTCCGCTGGTCAACCAGATCATGGCCGATTATTTTCAGGAACCTTATCCGGCGCGCGCGGCGATTGGCGTGGCCGCATTGCCACGGGGTGCCGCAGTGGAAATGGATGCGGTGATGGTGGTAGAGTCGTCGGGTTAATCTTTTTAGTGGGTTAATAATGCGCGCCTCCCTCTTGTCGGGCTGATTTTAGGTTCTGTTGATGATACAATAATCGTGGAGTTGGCCAGACAGCCGCTGTTGCCGCAAGGTGATGGAGGAAAGTCCGGGCTCCACAGGGCAGGGTGCCAGGTAACACCTGGGAGGCGTGAGCCTATGGAAAGTGCCACAGAAAATATACCGCCGATGTACCCCAAGGGTAGGCTACGCGCTGCCGTAAGGCGCAGGTAAGGGTGAAATGGTGCGGTAAGAGCGCACCGCGCGACTGGCAACAGGCGTGGCAGGGAAAACCCCGCCCGGAGCAAGACCAAATAGGGGAACGATAGTGCGGCCCGCACTGTTCCCGGGTAGGTTGCTTGAGGTGTACGGTGACGTGCATCCCAGATGAATGGCTGTCCATGACAGAACCCGGCTTATCGGCTGACTCCTTTTAATTTTTGCCTGCACACCCTTCCTTCTTTATATGTGACTGTAAGTAGCTGTCGCAACCCCATGATTTTTATCGTTCCGCAACGGGCGTTTTTTGTTGTGTCTGTTATGTCCCCGATATTGCGCTAAGTCCCTGTCCCTACAGCAGGAACGCGCCACCATTCTGATGATTTTTCTTGACATTTGCCCCTCTCGATACCATAGTGTCGCGAAGTGGGTGAAAGTGGGAAAAAGTGGGGCAGGTAGTGTTTCGTGGTGGTACATCACTGAGTTTGGACATCAAAGGTCGCATGGCAATGCCGGCCAGGTATCGCGATCGTCTGCAGGAATTGTGCGGCGGTCAATTAGTGATCACGGTTGATCGTGATCACTGCCTGCTGGTGTACCCGTTACCCGAGTGGGAAGAAATCGAGCGCAAGCTGGTGAAGTTGCCGAGCCTCAACAAACAGGCGCGTCGCCTGCAGCGTTTGTTGATTGGTCATGCCACCGAATGTGAGCTGGACAGTGCGGGACGGGTTTTATTGTCGCCATTGCTGCGAGATTTTGCCGGCATTGATAAGCAGGTGATGCTGATTGGTCAGGGTAATAAATTTGAGTTATGGGATGAAGCCACCTGGAATGCGCGCCGCGAGAGCTGGCTGAGCGAGGCTGATGGTGAAGAAGAATTGTCGACGGAGCTGGAATCGTTGTCGTTGTAAGCAGTCTTGAGATAGTTTGATCTTTACGGCTGTTGAGTTTGGCGTCAGGAGCCTGCGTCATGTTAGCGGGTAGTGAGATTTAGGATGAATTCTGACATCGCAACTTCAGCGGCTTACGCCCATCGTCCGGTGTTGCTGGCTGAGGTGATTGAAGGGCTGTCTATTCGGCCTTCAGGTATTTATGTAGATGCTACTTTTGGGCGTGGCGGCCATGCCCAGGCGTTATTGCAGCGCCTCGATGCACAAGGCGTGCTGTTAGCCATCGACAAGGATCCCGAGGCGGTGGCGGCAGCGCGAAAAATGTTTGTAGATGATGCGCGATTTTCTATTGAACAGGGGACGTTTGCCATGCTTGAGCATTATGTTCAAGAGCGCGGATGGGAAGGCAAGGTCGATGGGGTGTTGCTCGATCTAGGCGTCTCTTCGCCGCAACTTGATGATCCTCTGCGTGGTTTTAGTTTCCGCCACGATGGCCCTCTGGATATGCGCATGAATCCGCAGGCTGGCATGAGTGCAGCGCAATGGCTGGCGAATGCCAAAGAAGCTGAAATTATTTCGGTGCTGCGTAATTATGGTGAAGAACGTTACGCGCCACGCATTGCGCGCGCCCTGATTGCGGCACGTGGTGAATCCCCGCTTACCACCACACGCCAGTTGGCGGCGATTGTGGCTGCCGCCAATCCGGCATGGGAGCCTGGCAAAGATCCCGCAACACGTACATTTCAGGCGATACGTATTTTTATTAATCGTGAGCTTGACGATGTTGAAGCCTGTCTGCCCCAGGCGCTTGAGGCGTTAGCGCCGGGTGGACGTCTTGCGGTTATCAGTTTTCATTCCCTGGAAGATCGTATCGTTAAGCGCTATATGCGTGACGAGGCGCGCGGCGATCGTTTTCCTGTCGGCGTGCCAGTGCTGGCAGCGCAATGTCAGCCACGTGTGCGGCTCACAGGCAAGGCAATACATGCCAGCGCGCAGGAGCTGTCCGGTAATCCACGGGCGCGCAGTGCGGTGTTGCGCATCGCGGAGAAAATCTGACGATGCTGAATAATCGCTATACGAGAATGGGCGTATTGATTGGTGCGGTGGTGTTGTCGGCATTGGCGGTGGTCTATGCAAAGCATCAGAGCCGCAAGTTGTTTATTGAATTACAGACCCTGCAGCAAAGCCGTGATCATATGGCGATTGAGTGGGGACAATTGCAGTTGGAGCAGAGCACTCTGGTGACGCACGGGCGTATTGAAAATATTGCGCATGCCAAGTTAGGCATGATGCTACCGCCGGCTGATGCGATGGTCATGGTAAAGCCATGAAGCTGGACGCACTGAAGCGAGGTACGGCAAAGCAAATAAATAGCCAAGTGCATGGACATGAGGTGTTCAAGACGCCGCGCATCCGGCTTTTATCGGTGTTGGCAATATTAGGTGGGGTTGCGGCATTGCTGGTGTGGCGCGCGGTAGATATTCAGGTGTTGAATCGGGAATTTTTACAGGAGCAGGGTGATGCGCGTCATTTGCGGGTGGTGGCTATGCCTGCGCATCGTGGCATGATCACCGATCGTAATGGCGAACCTCTGGCGATCAGTACGCCAGTTGATTCAGTGTGGGCTAACCCGCGTGAACTGCTGGCGGCGCGCGCGCAGTGGCCACGTTTGATGCGTTTGCTACATCTGGATGCCACTACGTTGCAGCGACATCTTGCCAAGCGCGTGGATCGTGAGTTTATTTATTTGAAGCGCGCTGTCAGTCCGGAGCTGGCGCAGCAGGTGGTGGCATTGGCTGTGCCAGGAGTGTCGTTGCAACGGGAATACCGCCGTTATTATCCGGCGGGCGAAGTAGCGGCGCATGTGCTGGGCTTTACCAATGTTGATGACCGTGGGCAGGAAGGCATTGAGCTGGCTTATGAGGAGTGGTTGCGCGGTGTGCCTGGCAGTAAGCGCGTCATCAAAGATAATCTCAAGCGCATTGTGGAGAACGTGGAGGGCATCAGTGATCCGGTGCCGGGCAAAGACTTGGCGCTCAGCATAGATCGGCGCTTGCAATATCTGGCGTACCGCGAATTAAAAGCCACCATTAAGAGCAGTGGGGCGCGGGCAGGCTCGGTGGTGATGCTGGATGTGAATACCGGTGAAATATTGGCGATGGCTAACTACCCTTCATTTAATTCCAATAATCGCGTCAAATTACGCGGGGATGCTTATCGAAATCGTGCGGTAACGGATGTGTTCGAGCCAGGTTCCACCATTAAACCTTTTACCATTGCTGCGGCGTTGGAGGTCGGCAAATATCAGCCTCATACGATGATTGACACAACCCCCGGATTTTATAAAGTAGGCCGTCATGTGGTGCGCGATATTCATAATTATGGCGTGCTCGATGTGTCTACGGTGTTGCAGAAATCCAGTAATATTGGCGCAACTAAAATGGCGCTGGCGATTGAGCCGCAACAGTTGTGGTCAATTTTTTCACGCATAGGACTTGGCTCAAGTACCCACAGTGGTTTTCCCGGTGAAATGGCCGGACTGTTATCAGATTACAAAGGCTGGCGTGAAGTTGATCGTGCGACGCTGGCGTATGGTTATGGCGTTTCGGTGACGCCATTGCAGCTTGCCCAGGCCTATCGCGTGCTTGCGGATAATGGACAAATGAAGCCTGTCTCATTTGTGCGAATCGATGCGACGCCTGTGGGTGAGCAGGTCATGCGTCCGGAAATTGCGGCGCAAGTGAGTGCGATGATGGAAACAGTGGTCAATGATGGTGGTACCGGCACGGCGGCAGATGTGTTGGGTTATCGTGTGGGTGGCAAAACGGGTACGGTGCATAAATCTGAAATGGGCGGGTATGCTGAGAATCGTTATCTTGCATTGTTTGCCGGTGTAGCGCCGATCAGTCGCCCGCGTCTGGTAACCGTGGTGATCATTGATGAGCCGACCGGCGGTGAATATTATGGTGGCCAGATTGCTGCTCCGGTGTTTGGCCGGGTGATGGCAGGCGCGCTGCGTTTGCTGGATATTGCGCCTGATGATGTGCAATCACTGCGGACTCAATTGGTGCAGGGCAATGGCAGCACTTCGCCTGCGGCGTTGCGACCCGTTCCAGTTCAGCCAGTGCCTGCACCTGATCTTGGTCAGGGAAGGCGCTATATTGATTCGGATAGACCTTATATTGAGCCGGGCAAGCCCTATATCAAGCGTGTTTCTGCGGGGGCTTTATGACGGCATCATCTTCTTCCTGTGTTTCACAACGCAAAAAACCATTGAGCGTGCTGCTTGCGGGTTATGCCGTGGTCAATGAGGCTGATGATTGTGAAGTTTTCGGCTTGTCCATGGATAGTCGCAAGGTGCAGGCGGGTGATCTGTTTCTGGCCTGCGCAGGTCAGCAGGCGCGACATGGTCGTGAATTTATTGCAGATGCAATTCAGGCGGGTGCGGTAGCGGTGGCCTATGCCATTGATGATGAGGGCGCAATTGCGATGTCTGGCACTTCGGTGAAAGTGCCCCTGTTTGGCATTGCCCAGTTAGGACAGCAGGCAGGTGCAATTGCCGAGCGATTTTATGATTATCCTTCGCGTGATTTGTTCATGGTGGGCATTACCGGCACCAATGGCAAGACCTCGTGCAGCCAGTTTATTGCCCAGGCGCTGAATGAAGATGCGCCAGCAGGTGTAATAGGCACGCTCGGCAATGGTGTGTATGGCAAGTTGCAGGAAACCAGCCACACCACCCCGGATGCGATTGCCCTGCATGGCTTGCTGGCAGAGATGCATGCGGCGGGCGCCACGAGTGTCGCCATGGAAGTGTCTTCGCATGGGTTGGAGCAGGGTCGGGTGAATGGCGTGGCTTTTGATGCTGCGGTCTTTACCAATCTGAGCCGCGACCACCTGGACTATCACGGTGACATGATCGCGTATGGCCGCGCCAAACAGCGCTTGTTTACCATGGTGGGATTGCGTTATGCAATTATCAATGCGGATGACAGCTTTGGCTGTAAATTACTGCAATCACTGCCAGCCAACGTTGAAGCTATTGCCTATACCTTAGGTGATGAGAGAGATGTGGGTTGCAAGCAGGTAGTGCGGGGCACGCTGCTATCTCAAGGGCTTGATGGCCTGAGTCTGCAGGTAACGTCACCTTGGAGTCCGGGGGGCGAGGCACATTTTACCACGCGTTTGTTGGGGCGTTTTAATGCCAGCAACCTGCTGGCGGTGCTGGCGACGCTGGTGGTGTCAGGTGTTCCGTTTGACGCTGCCATACAGAAGCTGGGTCGGCTTCAGCCGGTGCCGGGGCGCATGGAATGTTATGGCGGTCGCCATGGCAAACCGCTGGTAGTGGTTGATTATGCGCATACTCCTGACGCCTTGAATCAAGTGTTGCAGTCGTTGCGCGAGCATTGTCAGGGTGACCTATGGGTAGTGTTTGGCTGTGGTGGCAATCGTGATCGTGGCAAGCGGTCGCTGATGGGTGAGATTGCGCAACGTCATGCTGACCATGTAGTGCTAACCGATGATAATCCACGTTATGAAAATGCCGATGAAATTATCGCTGATATCCGTGCCGGGCTGCGCCCGTCTCAATCTATGCACGTTGAGCGTGACCGCGCCCAGGCCATTGCCTGGGCGGTAACCCGTGCCACACAACATGATGTAGTGTTAATTGCCGGTAAAGGCCATGAGGATTATCAGTTGATAGGCGATACGAAATTGACATTCAGTGACAGTATGCACGTGCGGAATTTATGCTAAATCTATCAAGGGAAGCCGCGTAATGATGACTTTATCAGAAGCCGCCCGTGCATTGAATGCCACCCTGCTGGGTGATGATGTGGTGTTTCAGGCGGTGAGTACCGATACGCGTACCCTGCAGCCGGGTGATTTGTTTATTGCCTTGACGGGTGAGAATTTTGATGGCCATATTTTCGTTGCGCAAGCCATCGCAAAAGGTGCCTGTGCAATATTGATTAGCGCGCCTCTTGAAAGTATGGAGTCGGTTAATGCAGGGATAGATGTTCCGGCATTGCGCGTTGCAGATACACGCCTGGCGTTGGGTCAGTTATCTGCGGCCTGGCGGGCGCGATTTTCCATTCCGGTGATTGCGGTGACAGGGAGTAACGGCAAGACCACCACCAAGGAAATGCTGGCAGCGATTTTTGGGCAGCGGGGTAATGTATTGGCTACACAAGGCAATCTGAATAATGAAATTGGTGTGCCGTTGACGCTGCTGCGTTTGCGCAAGGAGCATCGCTACGCTGTCATTGAAATGGGCGCCAGTCATCCCGGTGAAATTGCCTATCTTAGCAGTCTTGCGCGACCTACTGTTGCGTTGATTACCAATGCGGCGGTAGCGCACCTGGGTGGTTTTGGCAGTCTCGACGAAGTGGCGCGCACCAAGGGTGGAATTTATGATGGTCTGGCAGATACTGGCGTGGGGGTAGTGAATGCGGATGACGCGTATGCCAGTCTGTGGCGCGGCATTGTAAGTGAACGCCGCTGCGTTACATTTGGTATGCGCACTGCCACGGATGTGCATACAGATAGGGATGAGATTAAGCGCCAAGTGGACTCCCAGGCCGTGACTACAATTTTCGAATTGCATACTCCGGTCGGTGATGTGACGATAGCGTTGCCACTATTGGGTACGCACAATGTAATGAATGCCTTGGCGGCGAGCGCCGCGGCCTTGGCCGCAGGTGCGACGCTGGATGATATACGTAATGGCTTGCGGGGTATGCGCGCGGTCAAGGGACGATTGACAGTCAGGCAGGGAATTCATGGCGTGCGGGTTATTGATGATACCTATAATGCTAATCCACCGTCAGTGCGCGCAGCGATTGATGTTTTAGCCGCAGCCACCGGACCAAAAGTATTGGTGTTGGGTGATATGGGTGAGTTGGGAGATGACGCTCCGGCATTTCATGCGCAAGTGGGTGTTCAGGCGCAGGCGGCAGGTATCAATCAGCTTTATGCGATCGGGGATTTGAGTTTGCTGGCAGTGCAGAGTTTCGGTAATGGCGGACATCATTATGCTTCGCATGAAGGCATGTGTGCCGCATTGATAGCGGTGTTGCCAGGGTTGGGGTCGAGTACCACGGTGTTGGTAAAAGGATCGCGGTTCATGCGTATGGAGCGTGTTGTTGAAGCCATTGTTATATCTAGTGCTATATAAGGCGCAGAGAAGGATTAATCGCTATGCTCCTTGAGCTTGCAAAGTATTTTGCTCATTACTACAGTGGTTTTAATGTATTTCAATACTTAACATTGCGTGTGGTGCTGGCAACATTAACTGCGCTGGTAATCGCCTTGGTGATCGGGCCGATCATGATACGCAAGTTAACTCAATATAAAGTGGGGCAGAGCGTGCGTGGCGATGGGCCGCAGACGCATCTTGGCAAGTCGGGCACGCCGACCATGGGCGGCGTGCTGATCTTGGTGGCCATTGCGGTGAGTACCTTATTGTGGGTGGATATAAGTAACCGTTATGTATGGTTGGTGTTGGCGGTTACTTTATTGTTTGGGGTGATTGGTTGGGTAGATGATTACAAGAAATTAGTATTGGGTAACTCTAAAGGCTTGTCCGCGCGCGCCAAGTATTTTTGGCAGTCCGTGGTGGGTCTGGGTGCGGCAATATTTCTTTATTCATTGGCGCAGACGCCTGCCGAGACCAATCTCCTGATCCCATTTTTAAAGAATTTTTCCATTGAGCTGGGTGTCATGTTTGTTCTGCTCACTTATTTGGTGATTGTGGGCTCCAGTAATGCAGTGAATTTGACGGATGGCCTGGATGGGTTGGCGATTATGCCCACGGTATTGGTGGCAGGAGCGTTAGCCGTATTTGCTTATGTTGCAGGTAATGTGAAGTTTGCCACGTATCTTAATGTGCCGTATGTGATGGGGGTGGGTGAAGTTGCGGTATTTTGCGGCGCTATGGTAGGTGCGGGACTGGGCTTTCTATGGTTTAACACCTACCCTGCCCAGGTTTTTATGGGCGATGTGGGTGCGTTGGCATTGGGTGCGGCTTTGGGTGTGGTGGCTGTTGTGGTGCGTCAGGAGTTGGTGTTTTTCATTATGGGGGGCGTTTTTGTCATGGAGGCGGTTTCGGTGATGTTACAAGTCGCATCGTTCAAGCTCACTGGGCAACGTATTTTCCGCATGGCACCCATTCATCACCATTTTGAGCTTAAAGGGTGGCCTGAGCCGCGCGTGATTGTGCGTTTTTGGATTATCACAGTGATTCTGGTGTTGATTGGTCTGGGTTCATTGAAAATACGATAAGGTATTACACGCGATGGGCAGCGCAAAACCTAATACGTTGATTGTTGGCTTGGGTAAAACCGGACTGTCATGCGCGCGTTTTTTGACGGCCCAAGGTGTGCCACTGGCGGTTACTGACAGTCGTGTCCAGCCACCGGGGCTGATTGAATTACAGCAAAATCTGCCTGATATTGCAGTTTTTGTCGGTGGTTTTGATCCGGCCGCTTTTGCCGCCGCGCAGCAGTTGGTTGTGAGTCCGGGCGTGTCATTGCGCGAACCATTGATTGCAGAGGCGATGCTGCGTGGTACGCCGGTGCTGGGTGATATTGAATTATTTGCGCGTTACGCCAAGGCGCCAGTGGTGGCAATTACCGGTTCCAATGGGAAGAGCACGGTCACTACATTGGTCGCTGAAATGGCGAAAAGTGCCGGACTCACCGTGCGGGTGGGTGGGAATCTGGGTACGCCCGCGTTAGATTTGTTGGAGGCTGTCGAGCCAGATTTGTACGTGTTGGAATTGTCCAGCTTTCAACTGGAAACCACGGCATCGTTGAGTGCAGCAGCGGCCGTGGTTTTGAATATCAGTGTTGACCATATGGATCGATATCAGAATATGGGTGAATACATTGCGGCAAAAGAGCGTGTCTATCACGGTACTGGAGTCATGGTGCTAAATGCTGATGATGCCGCAGTAATGGCCATGGCGCAGTCTGATCGAGGTGTCGTGAGTTTTGGCTTGAATGGATCTGGCAGTGAATTAAAAGTTAATGATTTTGGTGTGATCAACCCTGCAGGGCAGGCATGGCTGGCGCACGGCACGCAACCCTTGATGGCGGTGTCAGACGTACGTATTAAAGGATTGCACAATATTGCAAATGCACTTGCGGCGCTGGCCTTGGGTAATGCTGTGGGTTTGCCCATGGATGCAATGTTGAATACCCTGCGCGATTTTCCTGGACTGCCACATCGCAGTCAATGGATAGCGGAACTTGATGGTGTGGCCTGGTATAACGACTCGAAGGGAACTAATGTAGGCGCCACGCTGGCGGCCTTGCAGGGGATGGCCTTGGGGATGTTTGGCAAGGTAGTGTTGATTGCCGGTGGCCTGGGTAAGGATGCGGATTTTACCCCGTTGCGCCAGACTGTGTTGGAGAAGGCGCGCGCGGTAGTCTTGATGGGCCGTGATGCACCGTTAATCGAGGCTGCGCTGAATGGCGCAGTGCCCGTGGCACATGCCACGACCATGCAGGATGCGGTGATCCAGGCGCGCTACCTGGCTCAACCGGGCGACGTGGTGCTGTTGTCTCCTGCGTGTGCCAGTTTTGATATGTTCAGTGGTTATGAGGAACGTGGCCAGGTATTTACCGATGCGGTGTTGGGCTTGGTGGCTGGCGTATTAACTGCGGAGCATGCCCCATGAAAATATGGGTGAAGATTTTGATGAAGATGTGGGCGCAATGGAATAAGCAACCGGCCAATGCTGGCGTGGTGGTTATGCCGCACGCACGTACGTATGTTTCTGGTGGCGTACGTTCAACTGTGTTAGCCAAACAGCGCGCCTTGCCGCTCGGTGATACCTGGTTGTTTGGCGCTGCGCTGGCCTTGTTATTATTGGGGCTGGTGATGGTCAGCTCCGCTTCTGCCAGTATTGCCGAGCGTCAATTTGGCCACCCTTTTTATTATTTGATCCGTCAGGCGTTGTTTGTGATGGTGGGCGTTATTGCCGCACTGGCGGTAGCGCGAACTCGCCTTGTGTATTGGGAGAAAAGCGGGAGTATGTTGTTGCTTGCCGGCATGTTGTTGCTGGCACTGGTGTTGTTGCCGGGCATATCCCACCCGATTAACGGTAGCCAGCGCTGGATACCCTTGGGGTTTTTTAATTTGCAGGCCTCTGAGCCAGCCAAGCTGTTTGTGGTGATTTACGTGGCCGGTTATTTAGTGCGGCACGGCACCGAACTGCGCACGTCTGTGCTGGGTTTCATTAAGCCCATGTTGTTATTGGTGTTGGTGGCTGTGCTGTTATTGGCTGAGCCGGATTTTGGTGCCACCGTGGTGATCTCGGCAACGGTGATGGGCATGCTGTTTCTGGGTGGCGCGCGGTTATGGCCCTTTGCAGCACTGTTGGCGCTGCTCGCCTCCGCAGGCGCGGCATTAATCTTATCATCACCATATCGCCTGGAACGTATGACGGGTTTCATGAACCCGTGGGCGGATCCTTTTGATACCGGGTTTCAATTGACTCAGGCATTGATTGCATTTGGTCGAGGCGAATGGTGGGGCGTAGGTTTGGGCGCCAGTGTCCAGAAGTTATTTTATCTGCCAGAAGCGCATACCGATTTCCTGTTTGCAGTGTTGGCTGAAGAGTTGGGATTACTCGGCTCGTTGGTGGTGATTGCCTTATTTGGTTTGATTGTGGTGCGTGCTTATATGATTGGCCGCGTAGCAGAACGGGGCGGTAATTTTTTTGCGGCTTATCTGGCATATGGCTTGGGTTTGTGGGTTGGCCTGCAAGCGTTGATTAACATCGGCGTGAATATGGGCATGTTGCCTACCAAAGGTTTGACGTTGCCGCTGATGAGTTATGGTGGCAGCAGTATTGTGGTGATGTGTGTTGCAATTGCATTGCTGTTGCGCATTGCTCACGAGACACACAATCAAGTGCCGGGGAGTATGTCGGCGACTGGATTGCATGTTGCGCCGCTGGTGAGATCATGAAAAATGCGGCCGCGGAATCCCATAACGTGCAACGGGTATTGATTATGGCAGGGGGCACCGGTGGGCATGTGTTTCCAGCATTGGCCGTCGCCGAAACATTGCGTGCGCAAGGCGTTGAAGTGATATGGATGGGCACCCGCAAGGGACTGGAGGCTGATGTCGTTCCGCGCGCTGGTTTTGACGTGGAGTGGGTATCTATCAGCGGGTTGCGCGGTAAAGGATTATCGAGTTGGGTGTTGGCTCCTTTTAAATTGGCATGGGCAATGGCGCAGTCACTGGCAATTATTATGCGCCGCCGTCCGATGGTGGTGTTGGGCGTGGGCGGTTTTGTTACTGGCCCGGGTGGTCTTGTCGCCTGGTTGTTGCATAAGCCATTAGTGATTCATGAACAAAACGCTGTGGCGGGTATGACTAATCGTTGGCTGTCTCATTGTGCCACTAAAGTGCTGGAAGCATTTCCGGGGACCTTTGCTGCATGCGCCAAAGTTGTTTCGACGGGTAACCCGGTGCGCGCAGAAATTATGACAGTGCCATCACCTGAGCAGCGCATGGCAGAGCGCACTGGAAAATTGAATATACTGGTGGTGGGCGGGAGCCTGGGCGCACAGGCATTTAATCAGGTGGTGCCTGAAGCGGTGAAGCAGATGGCGCCGCACTGCCAGCCTGAAATATGGCATCAGGCCGGGAAGCGTCATATTGATGCGGCTCGTGCCGCTTATCAACAGGCCGGTATTGCAGCGGCGCGTGTCGAGCCATTTATTGAGGATATGGCGGCCGCTTATGCTTGGGCAGATCTGGTGTTGTGCCGCGCAGGCGCGTTGACTATCTCCGAGTTGGCGGCTGTGGGTGTGGCGTCAATTCTGGTGCCGTATCCCTATGCGGTGGACGATCATCAAACACATAATGCCGCTTATCTGGTGCGGGCCGGCGCGGCATTACTCATCCCACAGTCGCAGTTGAATGCACAGACGCTGAGTGCTGCGCTGAGTGATTATTGCCAGGTGCCGGATCAAGGGCGTGTGCGCTTACTGAAAATGGCGATAGCGGCGCGGCAATTGGCAAAGCCAGATGCGACTCATAAAGTGGCGCAATGGTGTCTGGAGGTGGCGCGCACATGAGACGCATTAAACACATTCATTTCGTAGGCATTGGCGGCGCAGGTATGAGTGGCATCGCCGAGGTGCTGTTTAATCTGAATTATCAGGTGTCCGGTTCGGACATGCATGAAAGTGCCGCAACGCGTCGTCTCGGTAATTTAGGGATAAGTGTAAGTTTCGGCCACAGTGCCGCTGCGGTGAATAATTGTGATGTAGTCGTGACGTCTACTGCAGTGCGTGAAGATAATCCTGAAGTATTGGAAGCGCATCGTTTACGCATTCCCATTGTGCCGCGCGCTGAAATGTTGGCTGAGCTGATGCGTTTTCGTCAAGGCATTGCTGTTGCGGGCACGCATGGCAAGACCACCACCACCAGCCTGGTGGCCAGCTTGTTGGCGGAAGGTGGTCTTGATCCAACCTTTGTGATTGGTGGGCGCCTTAACAGTATTGGCGGTAATGCGCGTCTGGGCACTGGACAATATCTGGTGGCGGAAGCGGATGAAAGTGACGCCTCGTTTCTCTATTTACAGCCGATGATTGCTATTGTCACCAATATTGATGCTGATCACATGGAAACCTATGGTGGAGATTTTGGCCGGTTACGCCAGACATTCGTGGAATTTTTGCATCACTTGCCATTTTACGGACTTGCCGTATTGTGCGTGGATGATCCGGTAGTGCGGCAGATTTTGCCGCACGTCACACGTCCGATGGTGACCTATGCCATTGCCGAAGACGGCGCCAATGCCAGCATCACTAATGGTGACGTCGACATCATTGCCAGTGACATCCGACAAACTCAGGCGCGCACTTCGTTTACAGTGTCACGCCCCGACAAGCCCGATTGGTTGCATGTCACCTCCAATCTGGCGGGGCGGCATAATGTACTGAATGCCCTGGCAGCCATCAGCGTGGCGCATGAAGTGGGTGTGGCAGATGATGCAATTTTGCGTGGGCTGGCTAACTTTCAGGGGGTGGGCCGACGCTTCCAGAGTTATGGTGAACTTGCCACGCCTGCGGGTTCAGTGTTGATGATTGATGATTATGGCCATCATCCACGTGAAGTTGCTGCAACGCTGCAAGCGATCCGTGCGGGCTGGCCGAAGCGTCGGCTGGTGTTGGCATTTCAGCCGCATCGCTATACGCGCACGCGGGATTTATTTGAGGACTTCACCAAAGTATTATCCGAAGTGGATGTGCTGGTGCTGATTGAGGTTTATGCCGCAGGTGAAGTGCCGATTGCGGGTGCCGATGGCCGTACGCTGTGTCGCGCTATCCGTGCGCGTGGACATGCGGATCCGATATTTATAGAGCGCGCCTCTGATCTGGCGCAGACCCTCGCCAGTGTATTGCGTGATGGTGATGTTTTGCTGACTTTGGGCGCAGGTGATATTGGGGCGATAGCAGTCAAATTACCGCATCAATTGCAGGGAAGCGTCGCGTGATGCCAATGCAGGAAGAACCAGCGCAGAAGCAACCGACATTGCGTGGCATCTTGCTTCACAACGAACCCATGGCGCGCCATACCACCTGGCGCGTGGGTGGTCCGGCTCGGCAATTTTATCAGCCACAGGATGCGGATGATCTGGCCGTGTTTCTGCGGCAGTTGCCTGAATCGGAGCCGTTATTCTGGGTGGGCCTGGGCAGTAATTTATTGGTGCGTGATGGTGGCATTCACGGCACTGTGATTATGACATCGGGCACATTGGGTGATCTGGCTGTTATGTCAGGGGAGGGTACCGCCCTAGGGAAGGATGCCGTCACAGTGCGCGTCCAAAATGTCGTCACGGTGCGTGCCGAAGCGGGCGTACCCTGTGCGAAAGTAGCACGTTTCAGCGCACGCCATGATCTGACAGGCCTCGCATTTTTTGCCGGGATTCCTGGCACGGTGGGTGGTGCGTTGGCGATGAATGCAGGAGCCTTTGGCGGTGAAACCTGGCCAGTAGTGCAAGCGGTAGAAACGCTGGATCGCAATGGTGTGCATCATATGCGCGTGCCGGGTGATTATCAGATCAGTTATCGGCATGTGGTCGGTCCGGCGAATGAATGGTTCATTGCTGCACGCTTTAATTTGCAAAAGAGTGAGAGTGCCGTGAGCATGGCGCAAATCAAGGATTTGCTGGAAAAGCGCAATCGTACCCAGCCCACCAATCAACCCAGTTGTGGCTCGGTGTTCCGCAACCCCCCGGGCGATCATGCCGCGCGCTTGATCGAGGCCAGTGGTTTGAAAGGTGTCTGTATAGGCGGTGCTTGCGTGTCTGTCAAACACGCCAATTTTATTGTTAATAACGGCACGGCAACCGCCGCCGATATTGAGGCGCTGATAGTGCGGGTAGCTGAAACAGTGGAGCGGGAGTATGGAATTAAGCTGATCCGCGAAGCCCACATTATTGGAGAGTTCCAAGACGCTGAGGTGAGATATGAATAACAACAACTCAAGGCGCGCCAACCATCCCCAGGACTTTGGCAAAGTTGCCGTGTTGTTTGGCGGTTGGTCTGGTGAGCGTGAAGTATCGCTGAAAAGTGGCAATGCAGTTGTACAGGGACTACAGCGACGCGGCGTCGATGTGCATGGCATTGATGCAGATGAAAATGTATTGGAAAAGCTGGCCGCAGGAAAATTCGATCGGGTTTTTATCGCGCTGCATGGTCGTGGCGGTGAAGATGGCGTCATGCAAGGCGCATTGGAAGTGCTGGGCGTGCCTTATACCGGCAGCAAGGTGTTAGGTTCGGCGCTGGGGATGGATAAGCTGCGTGCCAAGCGTTTGTGGGTAAGCGCAGGTTTGCCCACGCCCACTTTCAGAATAATAGATGAGCATACTGATTTACCTGGATTGGTTCGAGAACTTGGGTTGCCATTAATTATTAAGCCAGTACATGAAGGCTCAAGCCTGGGGGTTGCCAAAGTCACCCACATTGACGAACTTGCCGCCGCGTGGCAAGCCGCGCGCGCGTTGGATAACACGGTATTGGCAGAGCGTTGCATTAAAGGCGGGGAGTATACCGCCACCATTCTTGGCGACGCAGTGTTGCCGCTGATACGCATAGATACACCCCATGCTTTATATGATTACCACGCCAAATATTTAGCCAGCGACACACGTTATTTATGTCCGTGTGGTCTCGACGCCTTGAGTGAGCAGACTATGCAGGTGATGGCGATGCAGGCATTTCAGGCGCTGGATTGCAGTGGCTGGGGGCGCGTTGATTTTATGTGTGATGAGCAAGGGCATCCGTGGTTGATAGAAGTTAATACCGTGCCCGGCATGACGGATCACAGCCTGGCACCGATGGCCGCACGCCAGGCAGGCATCGAGTTTGATGAGTTGGTATGGAAAATTTTAGAGACCACCTTGGCCGCTCCCGGCATCCTGCCTCCCACGGCACTTGTGGGGTCTTTCGCTTCCGCTCTTCCGGGCACGTCGTAACGCTATGTTTGGCTCAGTGTTTAGAAAGGCAAATAAAACCAATCACCGTCTTGAGCAGCCGGAAGAGACAAGTGGTGTGCGGCGTCTTCGTTTGCGTATGGTGGCGATAGCTGTCACTGGTGGTGCGCTATGTGCTTTGGTGGTATGGGGCGGTATGAAGCTGGAAGATCCGCACACGCTGCCCATTGCCAGTGTCGAGATTCAGGGCGAGTTTCGTTATCTGGAGAAACAGCAAATACAGCAGGCGCTGAGCGGGCGGCTTGAGGCTGGGTTTTTTAATGTTGATGTTGATGTGGTACGTGACATATTGCTTGATATTCCCTGGGTAAATGCGGCAACAGTGCGGCGTGTCTGGCCGGATACGCTACAGATTGGAGTGATAGAGCAGTTACCAGTCGCACGCTGGACCGCAGGTGGATTAGTGAATAGTCAGGGGCAGTTGTTTTTCCCCATGCCTGAAACCTATCCGCCGGATTTACCTGAGATGCAAGGTCCGGTTGATAGCCAGGTTGCAGTGGCGATGCGCTATAGGGAAATGGAAAAGGAGTTAGAGCCGCTCGCATTGCGCATTAACCGTATCGTGCTGGACGAGCGGCGTTCTTGGAAAGTTGAACTTGATAGTGGCATAACGTTATTGCTGGGACGTGTCAATGATAATGCACGCTTGACACGCTTCACACGACTTTATCCAGTTGCGCTGGCGGCACGTGCGGCAGATATAGCGCAGGTAGATTTACGCTACACCAATGGGTTCTCAGTCCAGTGGAAAACATAACCATGGGAATTGAGTCGTGTTTTCGGGTATAAAAATAATTTCATAAAATCCAAGATGTAAGTTTTCCAGGATAAATAGATTTAGATGTCAAAAAGATCAGAGAAAGATTTGGTTGTAGGCTTGGATATTGGCACCACCAAGGTGGTGGCGATCGTTTGCGAAATTAATGCGGACGGGCAGGTTGAAATTATTGGCATAGGTTCGCACCCTTCGCGTGGGCTGAAAAAAGGCGTGGTAGTCAATATTGAATCGACGGTGCAGTCCATTCAGCGCGCCGTCGAAGAGGCGGAGTTGATGGCCGGGTGCCAGATCCATTCAGTTTATGCAGGTATTGCGGGTAGCCATATTCGCAGCCTGAATTCGCATGGCATTGTCGCAATTCGTGATAATGAAGTGACTGCGGCGGATGTGGAGCGGGTGATTGAGGCGGCACGTGCAGTGGCGATTCCGGCCGATCAGAAAATACTGCATATCTTGCCGCAGGAATTTATTATCGATCATCAGGAAGGTATTCGTGAGCCGATTGGTATGTCTGGCGTGCGTTTGGAAGCAAAGGTACACATTGTTACGGGTGCGGTAAGTGCGGCACAGAATATTATCAAATGTGTGCGTCGCTGCGGTCTGGAAGTTGATGATATCGTCCTCGAGCAGCTCGCATCCAGCTATGCAGTCTTGACAGAAGATGAGAAAGAATTAGGGGTGTGCCTGGTGGATATCGGCGGTGGCACAACAGATATCGCAATATTTATTGATGGCGCAATTCGCCATACAGCGGTGATTCCGATTGCAGGTGATCAGGTGACTAACGACATTGCTGTGGCATTGCGCACCCCCACCCAGTTTGCGGAGGAAATCAAAATAAAATATGGCTGCGCACTGCGGCAGTTGGCAAATGTTAATGAAAGTATCGATGTGCCCAGCGTGGGGGATCGACCTCCGCGACGGTTGGCGCGCCAAACACTGGCCGAAGTGATTGAGCCGCGTTATGAAGAGTTATTGAGCCTGGTGCAGGCTGAATTGCAGCGTAGTGGTTATGAAGGATTGGTTGCCGCTGGCGTTGTATTGACAGGGGGCACTGCAAAAATGGAGGGGGTGATTGAGCTTGCCGAAGAAGTTTTTCACCTGCCGGTACGGTTGGGGTTGCCGCAAAATGTCATGGGGTTAGCCGATGTGGTGCGTAATCCTATTCATGCAACGGGTGTGGGGCTCTTGTTATTTGCCTGTCAAAATCGTGCGACAAATCGGGGAGTAGACATAAAGGTTCGGGACGGTGTTAAGAGTGTGTGGGGAAGAATGAAGGGTTGGTTTCAGGGCGGTTTTTAGTAGGTTTTATTCAGGTACTATGCAGTAGGTTAAGGAGATAACGCCATGTTTGAATTGTTGGATGCGTACAGTCAGAATGCAGTAATTAAGGTTATCGGCGTAGGCGGCGGTGGCAGTAATGCCGTGGAGCACATGCTTGCGGCCAATATTGATGGCGTGGATTTTATTTGCGCCAACACCGATGCGCAAGCATTGAAAAACTCTGCCGCACGTACCGTGTTGCAGTTGGGAGGTGGTGTCACCAAAGGTTTGGGTGCCGGCGCTAATCCCGAGGTGGGTCGACAAGCTGCACTGGAAGACCGTGAGCGTATTGTGGAGCTGATACGCGGCACCGATATGTTGTTTATTACTGCCGGCATGGGTGGTGGCACGGGCACTGGCGCCGCACCTATTGTGGCGCAAATCGCCAAGGAAATGGGCATCCTGACTGTGGCGGTGGTTACCAAGCCGTTTCCCTTTGAAGGGGCCAAGCGCATGAGAGTTGCACAGGCGGGAATCAAAGAGCTGACACAATATGTTGACTCATTGATTACCATTCCCAATGAAAAACTCCTGTCAGTGTTAGGTAAGGGCGTATCGTTGCTGGACGCGTTCCGCGCCGCCAACAATGTTTTGTTGGGCGCTGTACAAGGCATCGCTGAATTGATCACCCGCCCCGGCTTGATCAACGTCGACTTTGCAGATGTGCGCACTGTAATGTCTGAAATGGGCATGGGCATGATGGGCTCTGGCTCCGCCAGTGGTGCAGACCGCGCCCGGCGTGCTGCTGAAGCCGCCGTTGCCAGTCCGCTGCTCGAGGACATTAATTTGTCGGGTGCGTGCGGTATTCTGGTGAATGTCACGGCGGGTCTGGATATGACGATCGGTGAATTTGAAGAAGTCGGAAATATCATTAAAGAGTTTGCTTCCGAGAACGCCACAGTGGTGGTAGGTACCGTAATTGATCCTGATATGCAGGGTGAGATGCGTGTTACCGTGGTGGCGACGGGCCTCGGCGGTCGCCGTGAAGAAGTGGCCGAAAAATCCATCAAGCTGGTATACCAACAGGGTGGGCAGGGCACCATACCGGCTTCCCACGCCGAACACGTTGCAGTGCAGGCGACTCTGGCAGGCTTTAGCGAGCTCGACTATGGCAAGCTGGATCGACCAACGGTAATGCGTAATCAGCAAGTGATTGCCGGGCGCCACGCACGCGCGGTAAATCTTGATGCCAATCTGGATTATCTGGATATTCCTGCATTTTTGCGCCGCCAGGCTGATTGAGGTAGCGAGAGACAGGCGCGCAGCTTCTCGACGAACTCCTTCGCGGGTTCATCGGAAGCGTGCGCCCCCTGTCCCTACAGTAAACCCTCGCCACGAGGCTAATGGAAAATCTGGGTTGAAAACAGAGCGCGGCGGGTTGTGTGTTGTTTTTATGATACAGTTTTCTGCAATGCTGTCAGATTTCTAGGCGGTTGCTTTAAGCTGTGATAACATAACGATGGTGAATTAGATAGCTTTCGGAGGCCTATTAGATAGGCGCTGGGGAGTTCTACCGCAGCTTTACCCTTGATGGATGAGGGCGAACTTAAGATGCCCTGATACTTTATGTACAGCCGCATTCTTATCGCCGTTTCATTAAAAGGGTAGCTGGAGCCGCAATCCTTGATTGAGATCTTAAGCGGATCGCGGGGATGTCCTTGTGAGTTATATGTGTTTAGAGTGTTGTAAAAATGACCAGACAGCGTACCTTGAAGAATGTCATCCGGGCGACAGGCGTGGGGCTGCATTCCGGCGAAAAAGTTTATTTAACACTGCGTCCCGCAGCAGTTAATACCGGCATTGTATTTCGGCGCATTGACCTTGATCCGCCTGTTGAAATCAATGCGCGCCCCGAAAATGTTGGGGATACGCGCCTGTCTACCACATTGTGTAACGGCACTACCACAGTTTCCACCGTGGAGCATTTGTTATCGGCGTTTGCCGGTTTAGGTATCGACAACGCCTATGTTGACCTCAGCGCGCCCGAAGTGCCGATTATGGACGGCAGCGCTGGTCCCTTTGTGTTCCTGATCCAGTCAGCGGGCGTGGAAGAGCAAAATGCGGCCAAGCGCTTTATTCGCATCAAGCGTTCTACTATTGTTAAAGATGGCGACAAATGGGCGCGGTTTGAGCCTTTTGACGGCTTTAAAGTCGCTTTTGGCATAGATTTTGATCACCCCGCTTTCAAAGGCCGCCGCCAGGAAGTAGAGGTGGATTTTTCTCGCACCTCGTTTGTCAAGGAAGTGAGCCGTGCACGCACCTTTGGCTTTATGCGCGACATCGAAATGTTGCGCAGCAACAAGCTGGCCTTGGGCGGTAGCCTGGATAACGCTATTGTAGTTGATGATTATCGTGTTCTTAACGAAGAAGGGCTGCGTTATGAAGATGAGTTCGTAAAACATAAAGTGTTGGATGCCGTGGGTGATCTTTATCTACTCGGCCATAGCTTGATCGGTGCATTTAGCGGATACAAATCCGGACATCAATTGAATAACCGTCTATTGCGTGCCTTGTTGGCAGATGAGGGCGCATGGGAAATTGTGACATTTGAAGACAGCAAGCCTGCGCCCGTCTCATTTGCACAAGTTTTTGCGGCTACCTGATAACGCACTACTAGTCCGCACGCGTATTTTAACGCGGTTTTGAATCCTTTCCATGCCGCGCCAAACGCTGCAGCGCAACTTTCAGGCGGTCATCGCTGATGTCGTCGGCGATGCTGTCTAGCAACTGGGCGGTCTTCCCGGACATATGGGCATGCCTGATTTTATCTGGGCGCCTAACCACCGCGTTATGCGGTCGGACTTTCACTTCAATGGCGCTCAGCCCCGGCACGCCGCGCTGGCGTAATTGCTGCAACAGCACGCGGCTGCTGTAGCGCAACTTCAGCGCCCATGCCGATGAGTCAGCATGCAATATCAGCATATTATCCCGCAGGTTAGCTACTTGGCAGTGTTGATTCAGCGGTGCTGGAATGCAGCCACGCAAAGTACGGTTAAGCACCTCCAGGCGTTGGGTATGGTTAAGCACCGCCTGTAAAGCATCAGGACTTCCCTTCAATAACTGCACGATATTTTTCAGGGTGCCCACACTCTGTTTTTCAGTGTATTCATACGTGCAGACTTCTGCAAAGACCCTTATAATGTCGGATTATCCTGAAAACGGTTTTGATCGCGATTTTCAGGATTATGTCCACTTCCATAAACGCAACGAGGGCGAGAGAATAGCTGGCCCGCCCCGACCCTACCCAACGTATTAAGGTAAGGTAAGGCCAAGGCACGGCGGATTCATCGTTTTATCATTATATATGGTTACAAAATTCCTGAGTAAACTGTTTGGTAGCCGCAACGACCGCATGGTGAAAACCATGCAAGGCGATGTGGCGCGCATTAAGGCGCTCGAGTCTCAATTTGCGGCGTTGTCTGACGATGACTTACGGGCCAAGACGGATGAGTTTCGCAAACGTCTGGCAGTCGGTGAACATCTCGACAAACTGCTGCCCGAGGCGTTTGCCACGGTGCGTGAGGCTGGCAAGCGTGCGTTAAACATGCGCCACTTTGATGTGCAGTTGATTGGCGGCATGGTGTTGCATTCAGGCAAGATTTCAGAAATGCGTACTGGCGAAGGAAAAACCCTGGTGGCGACCCTGGCGGCATATCTGAATGCCTTGCCGGGCACGGGCGTGCATGTGGTGACAGTTAATGATTATCTGGCGCGGCGTGATTCGTCGTGGATGGGTCGGCTCTATGGCTTTCTCGGCTTGACGACAGGTGTGATTTTGTCCGGCCAGGATAATGATGCCAAGCGCGCGGCGTATGCGGCAGACATTACCTACGGCACCAATAACGAATTTGGCTTTGATTATCTGCGCGATAACATGGCCTTCAGTCCCGATGATCGCGTGCAGCGCAAATTGAATTACGCGATTATCGATGAAGTAGACTCGATTTTAATTGACGAGGCGCGTACGCCCTTGATTATTTCGGGACCCACTGACGATAACTCGGAATTGTACAAAAAGGTCAATGTTCTGATTCCAAAGCTGGTCAAGCAGCACACCGAAGATGGACCGGGTGATTATGCGGTAGATGAAAAAGCGCGTCAGGTACACATTACCGAAGAAGGTTTTGTGCATGCTGAAGAGTTACTGGCCGCTGCGGAGCTGCTTGCCGAAAATGAAAGTTTATATGACGCCGCCAATATCAGCCTGATGCACCATCTGAATGCCGCATTGCGTGCCCATGCGCTGTATTTCAGGGATGTTGCCTATATTGTAAAAGATGGCGAAGTTATTATCGTTGATGAGTTCACGGGTCGCGTCATGCCCGGTCGTCGCTGGTCTGAAGGTTTGCACCAGGCGGTGGAAGCCAAAGAAGGGGTGCGCATTCAGAACGAAAACCAGACCATGGCGTCCATCACCTTTCAAAATTATTTCCGGCTCTACAATAAATTATCCGGCATGACGGGTACTGCCGATACCGAGGCCTATGAATTTCAGCAGATTTATAGCCTGGAAGTGGTGGTGGTTCCTACCAACCGGGCCATGGTTCGCAAAGATAATGGTGATTTGATTTATCTTACTGCAAAAGAAAAATTTGCGGCGATCATTGAAGATGTCAAGGAGTGTCAGGGTCGTGGTCAGCCGGTGCTGGTCGGCACTACCTCTATTGAAACGTCGGAGTATTTATCGCGTCTGCTCACCGAGCAGAAAATTCAGCATGAAGTATTAAATGCCAAGCAACATGTGCGTGAAGCAGAAATTGTTGCACAGGCGGGCCGCGCCAACATTGTCACTATAGCCACCAATATGGCGGGTCGGGGTACGGACATTGTGCTGGGGGGTAGTCTGGAGTCGGAGTTGGCGGCCTTGGAGAGCGCTGGCCAGGAGGCGGGTGGACAAAAAGCTGCTGATGAGAAAATAGTGCAGATACGTGCGCAATGGCAAACGCGTCATGACGAAGTAGTGGCGTTAGGGGGGCTGCATATTATCGGCACGGAACGTCATGAATCACGACGTATTGATAACCAGTTGCGAGGCCGTTCCGGTCGTCAGGGTGATCCAGGCTCGACGCGCTTTTACCTGTCGCTGGAAGACAATCTGATGCGTATTTTCGCTTCGGATCGGGTGTCTGCCATCATGCAGAAACTCGGCATGCAGGAAGGCGAGGCGATTGAGCATCCCTGGGTGAGCAAGGCCATTGAAAATGCACAGCGCAAAGTTGAAGGTCACAACTTTGATATCCGCAAACAATTGCTGGAATACGATGACGTCGCCAACGATCAGCGCAAAGTGATTTACGAACAGCGCAATGAACTGATGGAAGCCGGCGATGTTGCTGCCACGATTCAAGCGATTCGCAATGATGTTCTCACGGCAGTGATTGATCAGTTCATCCCGCCGAACAGTCTGGATGAGCAATGGGACATTCCTGCACTGCAAACTGCGCTGGAAGCTGAGCTTGGTTCACGCCTGGATATCGCAGGCTGGCTGCATGCCGACGACACATTGCACGAAGAGATTTTGCGCAAGCGTATTTGCGATGAATTAGGAAAAGCGTACACGGATAAAGAGGCTACAGCGGGTAGCGCGGTGATGCGTCACTTTGAAAAAGCGGTGATGTTACAAGTGCTTGATACGCACTGGAAAGATCATCTCGCGGCAATGGATCATTTGCGTCAGGGCATACATCTGCGCGGCTATGCACAAAAGAATCCCAAGCAGGAATACAAACGTGAAGCGTTTGAAATGTTTGGCATGATGCTGGAAAAAATCAAGCGCGAAGTGATCAGTCTCTTGTCTAAAGTTCAAGTGCGTGCTGAGGCAGATGTGCAGGCGGTTGAGGAGCAGCGGCGTGCCCATGCCACCATGACCCCCATGCGCTTTGAACATGCAGAAGTTGCTGCAATGGCTAATAGTGCGGAAGAAGATGCGCCTGTCGGCAGTGAAGAGTCGCATGAGCCATTTGTGCGCGGCGGCCGTAAAATCGGCCGCAATGAACCGTGTCACTGCGGTTCTGGACAGAAATATAAAAACTGTCATGGCAAGCTCGCATAGCAGTTTTTTTAAATATTAGAGTGAACAATTATGGCCGTAGGATTAACGGGCTTACCTGATATGCATCCAGTGCCAGGCATTCGCCTGGGTACCGCGCGCGCTGGGATTAAGAAACCAGATCGACGTGATCTGGTTGTCATGGAAATTGCGGCGGGTGCACGCAGTGCGGCGGTGTTCACGCGCAATGCTTTTTGCGCGGCCCCTGTAGTGGTGGCGCGTAATCATCTCACATCAACCCCCCCGCGTTATTTGTTGATTAACACCGGCAATGCCAATGCGGGCACGGGCGAGTCGGGGCTGCATGACGCGCAGCGTTGTTGTGCGGCGATGGCGCAGCTGACGGGGTGTGCCACGGCAGAGGTATTGCCGTTTTCCACGGGCGTGATTGGTGAACCGCTGCCAGTGCAGCGCATTATTGCCGGGTTGCCTGCCGCTTATGCGAATCTCAGCGTTACCGGTTGGGACGATGCTGCACACGGCATTATGACTACCGACACCGTTGCCAAGGGTTCATCACGCCAGGTGCAGATCAACGGGCACACGGTTACCGTGACGGGGATGGCCAAGGGTTCGGGCATGATCCGTCCGGATATGGCGACCCTGCTGGCGTTTGTCACTACAGATGCCGCATGCGATGCGCAGGTGTTGCAGCAATGTCTGAATGACGCAGTTGAGAAATCATTTAATCGCATTACCGTGGACGGCGACACTTCAACTAATGATGCCTGTATTTTGATTGCTACGGGCCATGCTAACGTATCTATTGATGGCGTTACAAGCAACGCCTACCAGGCGCTGTGTGCCACCGTTACTGAAGTGTGCACTGAGCTGGCGCAAGCTGTCGTCCGTGACGGCGAAGGCGCCACCAAGTTGATAACCATCGACGTACAGGGCGGCGCCAGCGATGCGGAGTGCGCGCAAGTGGCTTATGCCGTCGCGCATTCACCTTTGGTGAAAACGGCATTTTTTGCCTGTGATCCCAATTGGGGACGCATCGTAATGGCGATAGGCCGAGCCGGAGTGACGAATCTCGATGTATCACGGATTGATGTCTATCTGGGTGACGTGTGCATCGTTCAGAACGGTGGCCGCGCACCCACTTACAGTGAAGAACTGGGGCAGCAAGTAATGAAGCATGATGAAATCACAGTGCGCATTCTGCTGGGGCGCGGCAATCACCACACCCAGGTGTGGACCTGTGATTTTTCTTATGATTACGTGCGCATCAATGCTGAGTATCGAAGCTGAGAACCTGTGTAAGGTCTTGCTGTTGCCGTTAACACTGTGTGTGGGGTGCTAGATTATGCGCATTGCATTGCTGGAAGATGATCCTGATCAAGTGGCATTATTGCAGATGTGGTTGCATCATGCGGATCACAGTTGCCATGTGTTTGGCACAGGCGAGCAGTTGTTGCAATCGTTGGCCAGGGACACCTTCGATTTGTTATTGATCGACTGGGAGCTTCCGGGTCTTAGTGGTGTTGAGGTGGTTGCGCGCATTCGCGAGCGGCTTGATTGGCATATCCCCATCCTGTTTGTGACCGCGCGTGACCGCGAAGAAGATATTGTGGAGGCGTTGCAGGCGGGTGCCGATGACTACATGATCAAGCCAACAAGGCAGATGGAAATGTTGGCGCGTATTAATGCGTTGCAGCGGCGGGGTGGGGCAGATGAGGCGGTGGAGTACGCCCCTTACCGGTTTATTCGCGCCATTCACTCAGTTACCCATAACGATCAGACTGTCCAGCTTACCGCCAAGGAATATGACTTGGCCGAATTCCTGTTCCGCAATTCAGGACGGCTGCTGAGCCGTGGCCATATTTTAGAAAGCGTGTGGGGTCAGCGCGCTGACTTGAACACGCGCACAGTCGATACGCATATCAGCCTGATCCGGCAGAAACTCGATATTGCAGTGCATAATGGCTGGCAGATCAGCACAGTTTACCGACATGGTTATCGCCTGGAGCAGACCGATAAAAGTGGTTGATAAAAAAGGCAGATAAAAAAATCCCCCTTGCGGGGGATAAGGGGGGGTATTACTGTTTGGATTTCAATAGATCTCTGATGTCAGTTAACAGCCGTTCCTCGACGGAAGGTGGTGGAGGTATGGGCGGCGCCGCAGGCGCAGCCTGCTCTTTCTTTTTGAGCGAATTGATGGCGTTGACTGCCATAAATATAGCGAAGGCTATGATTGTGAAGTCGATGATGGTCTGTAGAAACTTTCCGTACTTGATGGCGACCAGTGCAGTGTTTGTGGTGGCTTCTTGCAAAGTGAACGCCAGGTCGGAAAAGTTAACTCCACCGATAAGTATGCCAATCGGTGGCATGATGATGTCTTCCACCATGGAAGATACAATCTTGCCAAATGCTGCGCCGATAACGACACCTACCGCCATATCAACTACATTACCTTTGATGGCAAATGTTTTAAACTCTTGTAGTACGCTCATTGCACTATCCTCCAATTAAAACCCGTATACCAGGGTCACGGCCGTTTCCGTATCCATGTCTTTCACTGAAGCGGGTACTTCAGAAATATGTCTGGCGGTAAATGAAAGCTTCATCGCCAGGCTACCTGCTAACTGTGCTGTCAGCGCTGTTACTGATCGAGTGATGGTGGTATCGCTGCCGATTTCAGTGGTTAGATGTTCACTCAAAGAAGCGGATGGGCTGAATTTCCATAACAGCTTGCCGCTGAGGTAGCCCATAAATTCATTTTTCGAGGAGCTGTTGCGCAACTGCGTTTGCCGTGCGCCCGGACCAACTTCAAGATCCAATGTCAGGTTGTCCTGGTTGATAACACGGTAGCCATAACCTAGCACTTCACTGGTGCGGTAGTCGAAGCCGGCAAACCGGTCATTCTCGTAATTCACGAGGCCAAATGCATAACTACGCTCGTCAAACTTATAATCACTCTTGCCAGATAGCGCATAACGTTCGCTAGTAGTGCGCGTGGCATCTGAGGTATTCAGCGCGTCAAATTTAGCAGTATGGCGCCATTTGCCCTGCTCATGCACTACGCCAGCGCGGGCTTTGATTGAGGTGTTTTCAGTGTTGCCACTGGTTGACACAATACCCAGTTCGGCTTCACCCTTCCAGGGCGGAGTCGATTCTGCGGCGAATGACTGGCCGGTAGCGCCTAGCAAAACCATTACTGCGATACTATTTTTTAAAAACATACTGATCTCCTTTTTTATAAAATCTGGGACGGCTATCCAGAAAATACTCTACCTGTATAGCCGTCCACTCCTGTTTACATGACTTAGTTCTGCAGGATATGCAATTCCACGCGGCGATTCTGTGCGCGTCCTGCCTCAGTTTTATTGTCTGCTATCGGGCTGGCTGCGCCATAACCTTTGGCGGTTAGTTGCTGTGCCTTTACACCACGGCTCATCAGATAGTTTGCAACTGCCTGGGCACGTTTTTGAGACAGCTTCTGATTTGCGGCAGCAGCGCCACGATTGTCAGTATAGCCACCTACTTCGATCGCTATTTCAGAACGGTGTGACAAGGTATCCGCTACGCCATTGAGGATGCCAATGGAATTGCTGGTCAAACGATCCGAGGAGGTTTCAAAGTTAACGCCTTTGAGAATAATGACTTCAGGAATCTCACAACCATTACTGTCTACCTTGGCATTGGCTTTGCTGTTTGGGCAGCGATCCTGGCTGTCAATTACACCATCACTATCGCTATCTATCTCACAGCCTTGTGCATTCACTTTGGCTCCTGCCGGGGAAGTGGGGCAACTATCCTGGCTGTCGGCTACGCCGTCACCATCACTGTCCAGTTCACAGCCTTGCGCGTTAACTTTTGTGCCAGCAGCGGAGCTTGGGCAGCGGTCTTCACTATCCACTACACCGTCAGCATCGCTATCGGCGGGCTTGACTGGCGCAGCAGGTGCTGGTGCGACAGCGACAATGGCCGCTGCAACAGGCGCGGCCAGCGCAGCAGGCTTGATCTTGTCTCCCAATGGAATGGCGAGTCCCAAACTAAAAACCCAGTCGCCAAAGCGTTTCTGGTTTGCAACTGAATAATCATCAAAATCTGTGCGGTAGCGTGCATCGGCACGTAAGGCCAAGCCGTCATCGGTAAGATCTGTTTCGAAGCCAAGGCCGGCATTAACCATCGCATTGACGCTTTGGCCGACGGTTTTCGTAGCTAAAACACCGGCACCGATTACAGCGTAGGGTGAAAAGCTTGCGTCACGGTCGAAAAAGTAAAGCGCATCAAGCCCCAGGCCTTTTTGTTTGTATTTACCTGAACCGGTTTTTAAATCCAGGTTATCCGCGACCAGATTCGCTTCAATATCCCACGATTCGCTGATTGCCTTGCTTATGCCAAGACGGAATCCCAGATCATTATCCGCATGGCGATCCTTGTCGGCCTTGATGTAGCTCAGTGCTGGAGTAATATACCAACGATCGTCAAGTTCGCCTGCATTGGCAGGGGCATATATCAATAATGCTGAGGCGATAGTTAATGTTGGAACTATATATTTTTTTATCATCATTGTTCTCCCATGTTGGTTTTAATAAAATCGGTTCATCGTAGAATTCACTGTGATTTTCAATCAGCCTAAGCTCAAATCCAGCTTGCCGCAATGAAACAGAATTCGTGCTCGATAGTTGGCGAAATTACGGAACCCTCGGGCGTTGGCCTTTATAAGTTGAATCGCGCTATTGAATCCTTCGGCGCAGGCGTTGCTGATTCTGTGCCGACTGTAGTTGAGCAAACCGGTCTCATGCCGTCTGAGCATCCTGACCACTTTTTTGATCGGCGCAAGACGACTGCGCATTGCGTTGTTAGACCATGCGTCAAAGAAACGTTTGGCCGCGCCGGTATAGTGATAGCGCCAGAATTCCTTGAACGTTTCCTTGATGCGCCAGGCGCGGCTGGTCTTGAGGTTCTGTTGGTTCAAAGCGCGAAACGCCACCGCCTCTGCACACCGCCCATCGGCATAGGTCTTCTGCCACGCCCACTTGCTGCCCGTCAGCGGCGAGTCGCCCGCTTGCAACAGACTACGGTGTTCTTGCTTGCGCACCGCATCGACCGCTTCACCCAGGTATTTGGCAATGTGAAACCGGTCATGCACGATGTCGGCTTGGGGGATGCACGTTTGTGCCGCACTCATAAAAGCAGGCCACATATCCATAGCCACCGCTTTGACCGAAGCCGCTTGCGTCGGACTCAGGGTTTCCAGCAGCGTTTTAGCCGCTTCCAGTTTACGTTCGGGTACCAGGTCAAGCACGCGCGAGCGGTCAATGTCGGTCAGGATGCTGACGTAAGTGTGTCCCCGTTCGGAACTCTTCTCGTCCAGCCCCAGATGCGGCACGTCGTCTTCAGTGCGGCGCAGCATGCCGCGCTCGACCGCACGCAGCATGATGTCGTTGACGGTACTCCAAGCCAGCCGCGTGAATCCGCACACGCCCTGGGTGGTGGGGCAGACTTGCAGCAACTTGACGACAAAGGCTTCCAGCAAAAGGGTAACGCGGCTGTAGCGTTCCGCCCAGGGCACGGCCAGTTCTTCAACGCTGCCGTCGCTGTATTTGAGTTGGGGGACGCGCGCTTTGATGATGGTCTCAAGCTGGCAGGTATCCAGGTGCCGCCACTGGCGTTCGCTCCAGCCGTTGATGTGCGCTCGCTGGGTGCTGTCGGTGGGGTCTGCCCACACTTGACCGGGCTTGAGCACCACTTCAACCACTACGCGCTGCTCAGCCAGCGAAAGATCAACCGATTTCACCGACCAGGGCGATTTCAGTCCAAGAAGATGTTCGTACAGGGTAGTATCTTTCACGATGTTGCCCGTAAGTTTTAAAAACCCAATTCTCTCGCATTGTGGAAGAAAATCACAGTGAAATTGATGAAGAACCAAATATAGTATTCAATTAGGGGAGCGTTGAATAAATCATGCATCCGCTGGTTCATGGATCCATGATTGCCCTGTGCCAGTTTCATCTGGCGGCACTTGGTCATCCGCCGTGCAGGGATGCACAAGTACCGCCGGAGGCAGG
>JANOOA010000245.1:0-8146 GCA_031421115.1 Gammaproteobacteria bacterium
CCGACTTTTACCTTGCCAGTGATGTCAAAATAAGTACCCAGGGACGTCATTGGCTCAAAGCCGAAGTGCGTGCTCAGGACAACATCACCGATGCCACCGTCTGTTCGGGTGCCTGTCGCTGCTATATTCCCCGTAGTGATCCCATCGCTTATCACGCTGCTCGCAGGCCCCGTGATACGCACATAAGGCACCGTAATCCCATACGTCCAATGATTTGACCGGACCTTCACCGACACCGGGATATAAGTCACCGTCGTATCTTGGGCCTGGCCATAATCACCCAGGCTATAATCCATTCCACTGCTCAATTCAACACGGCGACCCTCTGCGTAAGATACTGTTGACGCACTCAGTAGCGCGGCCATCAGCAACCCCGTGCGCATGCCGGATGTCACGCCAGCGTTAACGACATTTAACATGGTTTTCATAAGTAAAATGCCCTGTGTGTGTTAGAAAAATCCCGCAGGAGAGTTGTCTCCTGAACATTAGTATATCCTCAAATTAGGAGCTGTCTGATAATATAGGAATTATTTCCCAATATTGAAAATGATAATGGGAATTTTTACCCATGTCAAGAGTTTTTTAGCGCTGTGTAGTGATAGACGGGATCTCAGCACATGTTTTGGTATGCTGAAAATGGCGATTCATTGTAGGAAATACATAAATTTATAATAAAAACAATTGCTTGTAAAGGTTGTCGGTGTCGCTCACTGGGTCGGTGTGCTTGTCACGCTAACCCCCCCGGAGTTTCTTGGCACCCGGTATGTGCTGGCGGCACCGCGATAGTCATAATTGATACCGCCTGCATAGTGTCGCTTAAACCCAGATTCAGCACCTTGTACACCCTCGCGACGAGGCTAATGGAAAATCCGGGTTAAATGCCGCGTGATCCCCACCGAGGCCAGCCAGGCGTTGTTCAATTTGGGCACTGTCTAATGATAATTTTGAGCTTGACGCGGGTTTCCGTTACCATGTGGGGTTATGACAACTGCCACTACCAAAACCCGTTTTGCCCCCAGTCCCAGTGGCTTTTTACACTTGGGTAATGCCCGTACCGCCTTGTTCAGCGCCCTGCTTGCACGTAAAGAACGTGGAGTTTTTCTGTTGCGCATTGAAGATACTGATCAGGAGCGCAGCCAGCCCCAATATATTCGGGGCATTGAAGACGATATGAATTGGCTGGGGCTGGCGTGGCAGGAAGGGCCAGGTGTGGGCGGTGCGCATGCGCCCTATCTGCAATCGCAGCGCGGCGCCGTGTACCGTAATTATTTTGATAGCCTGGAGCAGCAAGGCCTGGCTTATCTGTGTTTTTGCAGCGAGCGCGAGTTGGATCTGACGCGCAAAACACAAATTGCTGCGGGGCAGCCGCCGCGTTACGCCGGCACCTGCGCGCGTTTGAATGGCGAAGAAGTCGCGGCACGATTACAGTCGGGAGTGCAGCCCACGCTGCGTTTTCGCGTGCCTGCACAACGCAGCGTGGAGTTTGACGATGTGGTGCGTGGCCCGCAAAAATTCAACAGCGATGACATTGGTGACTTTGTGATTCGCCGAGGTGACGGCACGCCCGCGTTTTTCTTCAGCAATGCCGTTGACGATGCGCTGATGGGCGTGACGCATGTGTTGCGTGGCGAAGATCATCTCACTAATACGCCGCGCCAGATCATGTTGCTGGATGCGCTGCGCTTGCAGGTGCCGCGTTACGGTCATATTTCGATGATCGTCGGTGCTGACGGCGCGCCGCTTTCCAAGCGCCATGGCAGCCGCAGCATCCGTGAATTACGTCAAACCGGTTATTTGCCGGGTGCGATCACCAATTACATGGCGCGTCTCGGCCACTATTACCCGAATAACGCGTTTATGGATATGGATGCGTTGGCATCCGAATTTGAGATCAGCAATCTGGGGCGCGCGCCAGCGCACTATGACACCACCCATTTGCTGCATTGGCAGCGCGAAGCATTGATGCGTGCCGATGCTGATACACTCTGGCAGTGGATGGGCGTTGATGTCCACGCGCTGGTGCCTGCTGCACAACAATCAGCGTTTGTTGCTGCCGTGCGCACCAACGTGATTTTTCCAGAACATGCGCTGCTGTGGGCGCGCACATTGTATATTGATCCAGTGGCATTAAGCCCGGATGCGTGCAACGCGGCAGAAGATGCGGGCGGCGTGTTTTTCGAGCATGCGCTTGCCGCGCTGGATCAGCATGGTAATGATTACAAAGCGTTGGTCAATCACATCAAACAAGAAACCGGCGCCAAGGGCAAGGCGTTGTTCCATCCCCTGCGCGCCGCACTCACTGGTGATCTGGACGGGCCGGAAATGGCGCAACTGGTAACGCTGTTAACCGTAGAACGTATGCGCACACGCTTGCAGGCGTGCGCAGCAATGACAACCTGCCCATAATATAAAACCCAAAGTACATGACATTACACATTCATAACAGCCTCACCGGTAAAAAAGAACTTTTTGTTTCCATCACGCCCGGCGAAATCGGCATGTATGTGTGCGGTATGACCGTTTACGATTACTGTCATCTGGGTCATGCGCGAGTCATGGTGGTGTTTGATGTGGTGGTGCGTTACCTGCGCACGCTGGGTTATAACGTCACCTATGTGCGCAACATTACTGATATCGACGACAAGATCATCAAGCGCGCTGCGGAAAATCGCGAGCCTATAGATGCGCTCACGCAACGCTTCATTGATGCCATGCACGAAGATGAGCGTGCGCTGGGTGCGTTGTCCCCCGACCTTGAGCCGCGCGCTACGGATTCAATAGATGGCATCGTCATGCTGGTGCAGACCTTAATTGAAAAAAACTATGCCTACCAAGCCGCTAATGGTGATGTGTATTACGATGTGAGCCGCTTCGAACATTACGGCGCTCTATCGGGCAAGCGCCTTGAAGACCTGCGTGCCGGATCGCGCGTTGATGTTGATGAAGCCAAAGATGACCCGCTGGATTTTGTGTTATGGAAATCCGCCAAGCCCGGCGAGCCGAGCTGGCCGTCACCCTGGGGAAACGGTCGTCCTGGTTGGCACATTGAATGCTCCGCCATGTCGTGCCATAGCCTGGGTGAGTATTTTGATATTCACGGCGGAGGCATGGATCTGAAATTCCCGCATCACGAAAACGAAATTGCGCAATCTGAAGCTGCGACCGGACATAAATTTGTGAATGTGTGGATGCACAATGGTTTTGTGCAGGTCGACAACGAAAAAATGTCTAAATCGCAGAACAATTTTTTTACGGTGCGGGAGGTATTGAAACATTATAAGCCAGAAGTGGTGCGCTACTTTATTCTCAGCAGCCATTACCGTGGCCCGCTGCATTATTCCACAGAGCATCTCAATAATGCCAAAGCCGCGCTGGAACGCTTTTACATGGCGTTGCGTGGTTTAAGTGCTGGAGCCGTGGGCGAGGCTCCAGAGGCCGGGTACGAGCAGCGCTTTAATGCCGCGATGGATGATGATTTTAACACTGCCGAAGCGCTGGCGGTGTTATTTGATCTGGTGCGTGAGATCAATCGTCTGCGCACTGAAGACGCCGCGCAGGCCGCACGTCTTGCAGTCACCTTGCGCAATACGGCGGCAGTGTTGGGGCTATTGCAAAGCGATCCAGAGGCATTTCTTAAAGAGACCGGCACAGTCGATGGATTGGTCGTGGCCGAAATCGAACAATTAATTCTGCAACGCAATGCCGCGCGCCTTAACAAAGACTGGAAAGAATCCGACCGTATTCGCGACTGGCTGAAAGAACAGGGTATTCTGCTGGAAGATGCTGCCACGGGAACTGCCTGGCGCCGTGAGTAAGGGCGTCAACACAAAAAATCAGGGGCGCTTGCGCACCCCTGGAAGGTGGGAGGTTTAAAACAATGTGTCACTCGTAACGGGGTGACACGTTTGTAGTGATGCACAAACAGTGCCATTTATATATTTCATTAAAATACAATGGCTTGACTGTTTTTAGTGACGGAAACTGGACGCGTGCCCATCACTTCTAAGTCAGAAACTGGATGCCGCGTCAAAAATAATGTTTATTGAGCAGCCGTGTTTGTAATATTCACCGCATGTCACACGCCTGTAACATCTTTTGAGTGTAATACATCTGAAATACTTGTTTCATATCTGGGCAAGCCTTTTGAGGGTGACGTATGGCTGGGACAATATTGGTTGTGGAAGATGAGTCTTCGGTGCGGGAGATGATCGTATTTGCCCTGGAGCGGGCGGGCTTTGTCATTATGGCGGCGGGTGATGCTGCCCAGGCTCAAGCAATGATGGCTCAACGTATACCGGATTTGATGCTGATCGACTGGATGATGCCTGGTTTAAGTGGCATTGATTTTACGCGTCGCTTGAAAAATAGTGAGGCCAGCCGCCATATTCCCATCATCATGCTCACGGCGCGCAGTGATGAAATGGACAAGGTTCAGGGGTTTGACGTAGGTGCGGACGATTACGTAACAAAGCCCTTTTCGCCGCGTGAACTGGTGGCGCGCATCAAGGCGGTATTACGCCGCGCTGCGCCAGTCCCTCAAGACAAAGTCATTGAAGCAGATGGTTTACAGCTTGATCCCAGCGGCCACCGTGTTACTGCGCACGGGAATGCGGTAGACTTGGGGCCCACGGAGTTTCGTATGCTGCATTTTTTTATGGCTCATCCTGAGCGTGTTTATAGCCGGGGACAATTGCTCGACAAGGTATGGGGCACCGATGTGTATATTGAAGAGCGCACCGTGGATGTACACATCCGTCGTTTGCGTAAAGCCCTTTCTGAATACGGCCACGACCGTCTGATTCAAACGGTGAGGGGTACTGGGTATCGTTTTTCAGCGCGAGATTAAGCATTGTCCGAGTCTGTCCTAAGCGAGATACGCCGGGTTGCCGGTCTTGCATTGCTCTTGTTTCTTCTCGGCTTGCTCACGGATTACGTCGCGCTATTTTTACTGTTAGGTGTCCTGGCCTATTTGGCGTGGCATGTGTTCAATCTGGTGCGTTTTCAGCGCTGGTTTGAAGCAGGTAAACGCTTTCACCCTCCTGAAGTATGGGGTGTATGGGGTGATGTTTTTTACAATGTCTATCGCCTGCAACAGCGTAATCGCCTGCGGCGTCGCCGCATTATCCGTATGTTGCAACGCTTTCAGGAAGCCACCGCCGTTATGCCTGACGCCACCGTGGTGTTGGGCGCACAGGGTGATATCGAATGGTGGAATGAAGCAGCCGGGGAGTTGTTCGGCTTGCGCACCCCGCAAGACAAGGGTCAGCGTATTGCCAATTTGGTGCGGCATCCAGCTTTTGCCGAATTCTTAGCGGCAGGTGATTACTCAGGCACGGTGCAATTTCCTTCACCTATCAATGAACAGATCATGCTCGCAGTGCGCCTCGTGCGTTATGGCAAAGAGCATTTGCTGTTGGTGGCGCGTGATGTAACGCCGATTTATCGGCTCGATCAGGTGCGTCGTGATTTTGTTGCCAATGTTTCGCATGAGTTGCGCACGCCGCTCACCGTCATCAGTGGATTTCTCGAAACCATGGACGATGAGCACAGCGGCTATTCAGAGCAATGGGCGCGGCAATGGGGTCGTTCAGTGCAATTGATGCGACAAGAGGCCGCACGCATGCAGCACCTTGTTGAAGAACTATTGTTGTTATCACGTCTGGAAATGGATAAAGGCGTGCATCGCCGCGAAGTTATTGCGGTATCCGACATGTTGGCAATGATAGGCGAAGAAGCTGTAGCGTTGAGTGGCACCCTGAATGGGGCACCGCGCCATAGATTTTCTGTAGTGGCTGATTCCACTGTACGATTGTGTGGTAATAATACAGAATTACGCAGCGCCTTCTCTAATTTAATATTTAACGCCGTGCAATATACTCCCAGCCACGGTGAAATTAATGTGCGATGGTATGCGGATGCAAGTGGTGCGCATCTTGAGGTGCGTGACACCGGTGTGGGCATTTCTGCGGAGCATATTCCGCGCCTTACCGAACGATTTTACCGGGTCGATACCGCGCGTTCACGCGACAGCGGCGGCACCGGCTTAGGGTTGGCAATCGTCAAACATGTGCTTAACCGCCATGACGCACACTTGCGTATTGAAAGTGAGCTGGGCAAGGGCAGCACTTTTATATGTGATTTTCCTTTGCTGCTGATGGTGATGCACTCCGACACATAAAGGCTCAGACAACATCATGCCATTGTCATGATGTTGTCACAATACCCTGCGATAGTAGACACCATACAAAAGCCTGTCATTTTAACTATGGGAGAATGTTTTTACATGAATACAATCAAAACGGTAAAGAGTTTAGGTATGCTGGCCTTGTGGCTAACCGGAGTAGTGGGGGCGCTGAGTGTCAGCACCGTTGCCAATGCCGCTGCTCTCGTTAAAGTGGATGGTTCCAGCACGGTGTTTCCTATTACCGAAGCCGTGGCAGAAGAGTTCCAGGCAGCCAAGCGCGGTGCCGTGAATGTGACCGTCGGCATCTCCGGTACCGGGGGAGGTTTCAAGAAATTCTGCCGTGGTGAAATAGATGTTGTGAATGCTTCGCGTCCCATTGCCAAAAAAGAAATGGACACCTGTCGCGAAGCCGGAATTCAATATATCGAATTACCCATTGCCTATGACGCATTGACGGTTGTTGTTAACCTCAAAAATACCTGGGTAAAAAGTCTTACGGTGGCAGATTTGAAAAAGATGTGGGAGCCGGCCGCACAAGGCGCCATCACCACCTGGAAGCAGGTGCGCCCGGAATGGCCGGATGTCCGCCTGGCCCTGTTTGGCGCAGGTTCAGACTCAGGCACGTTTGATTATTTTACCGAGGCTGTCACCGGTAAAGCCAAATCCAGCCGAGGCGACTTTACTGCCAGCGAAGACGATAGCGTGCTGGTGAAAGGTGTGAAGGGTGAAAAGAACTCTTTGGGTTATTTTGGCTTTGCTTATTATATTGAAAACGCTGATAAATTGAGGGCAGTACCGATTGATGGTGGTAAAGGTCCGGTCATGCCATCGCAGCAGACAGTGATTGACGGGACTTATCAACCGTTAGCACGCCCGATCTTCATTTATGCTAGCGCCCAATCCTTGGGCAAGCCAGAAGTGAAGGAATTTGTAGAGTTTTACCTGAAGCAAGCCCCCAAGCTGGTTAAAGAAGTCAGTTACGTGCCCTTGCCTGCCAAGGCCTATACCTTGGGCCTGGAACATTTAAAAAACCGTAAGTTGGGCACTGTGTTTGGTGGTGAATCTGCGGTGGGCTTGAAAGTAGAAGACTTGCTGGCGCGTGAAGCCAAGCTGTAAACTGTAGTATTAAATTAATATTAAAAAAGGGGACGAAAGTCCCCTTTTTTAATATCTGTGCAGTAGATTCGGCATGAGTATGGTGTCCCGAAGCCGATTCGAACGGCTGACCTTCCCCTTAGGAGGGGGATGCTCTATCCATCTGAGCTACCGGGACGGTGTGAATGATGGATGGTTCTCTGGCATTGTCAGGCGGTGTTTGCTCATCTGTCCGGCGCTGTGCAGGCGTGATCCGCTGTGGCGTCCACACAGCGTGGCTTGCGAAGCGCAGGATTCTTTGGGCTTGGTGGAGACGAGGAGGATCGAACTCCCGACCTTCGCATTGCGAACGCGACGCTCTCCCAGCTGAGCTACGTCCCCAAAAATAAACCGAAAAGACGGCAGCCAGCATAAAACCACACCCATTGTACCATGAGGAAAGCACAACAGCTATGTGCCGCGCGGCATTTTCTTGATCTGCTCCCGTTCGAGTGTGGAGATGTATCTCTGAATAAGTTTCTGCAAGGGGTTGGGTAAGCTGCTGAAGCGTATCCCAATCCGCATGAAGTTTGGTTGATGGGTTGCGTGGATGGAGCGTATTTCCAGTTTGCAGATGATTTCTTCTCTGGGTGGCAGGGTAAATAAACCGGTGAGGATGTCGGTAGGTTTTAGCGTGGTGGCCAGGGAATCGCTTTTAAGCTTTATGGAGAGCCCGCCTGCAGAGATATCATAAATTTCGCCATTAAACACTGTTTCATCTGCATGCGTCAGATTAGCTGTGAGTGGTTTCACAAGGCTGGGGCGAACGCGGTGATTGGCGCGCTGCTGTAAATAATCCATTTCATGGGGAAGTGCCAGGGTGTAAAA
>JANOOA010000246.1:0-9858 GCA_031421115.1 Gammaproteobacteria bacterium
GCGTGAGCTGCTTCGGATCACGAAACTGCGTGAGCCCGATGGTCATGCCTTCATGTCCCTGCTCCGGCTGGGCACGATAGGTACCGAATAACCTGTCCCACCATGGCAGGTTGAATCCAAAATTGCTGTTGGTCTCACGCGGGATCACCGAGTGATGCACGCGGTGCATATCGGGCGTGACCACGAAAAACCGTAACACCTTGTCCACAGCCACCGGAATACGCCAGTTGCTGTGGTTAAACATCGCCGTAGCATTTAACAACACTTCAAAGATTAACACTGCCAACAGCGGGGGGCCAAGTACGCTTATCGCTGCCAGCTTGATCAGCATCGATATAATAATCTCGACAGGATGAAAACGCGCCCCGGTCGTTACGTCAAAATCCAAGTCTGCGTGATGCATCATGTGCAAGCGCCACAACGCTGGCACCGCATGAAACTTTACATGCTGTAGATAAATGATAAAATCCAGAACTACTACGGCTATCACCACCGCCAGCCAGTACGGTATCTCAACATTATTCAGCAATCCCCAGCCGCGTTCATCGGCCAGCAGCGCCATGCCCACCGCCGCCACTGGAAACAGCGCACGCACCGCTAGAGTGTTGATAAATACAATACCCAGATTACCGAACCAGCGCATGCCCTTGGCGGTGGTCAGCGCGCGGCGCGGCGACAGCATCTCAGCCACGGCCACCAGGATGAAAACCCCCAGAAACACCCCCAGCCGTATAGCCGCCTCATGGCTCATCACAAATTCATTCATGTTTTTTTATCCTACGCTCACCTGGCACCCTTCGTATCTTACAATCTATCCATGCTACATCTCAAATATTAAATAGACCCTTAAGGAGCATTAAGATAGATGATGTTCTATCATTTCGACCGAAGGGCATTGCGCCGCATGTCAGTCAGAGTAACCCACCCCCGCTTCTTCACCGCCTGCCCAGTCCTTCGGATAAGTGCCTTCCTCCACCAAACGATGAAACGTCGAATATGGCCAGTCTGCCACACGTTTAACCAAGCCGTGTTTCATCGGATTGATATGCACATAATCCATGTGCGTACGAAAATCCGCTTCGTCGCGAATCAGGCGTTCCCAATAGCGGCGTTGCCAGATACCTCGTTCACCGCGCCGTTCACGAACCTCGGAAATTCGCTCTGTTCGCGGCAACGCTTTGGAAAAGCCCATTTTGATCAACCGCCAGCGAGTGGCAAAATCGGTATCGTTTGGTGGCAGTTCGATCACGCAATGCAGATGATCAGGCAACACTACCCAGCCGTGAATCGTAAAGGGGTGACGTCGCCGCACAGAACGCACGGTGTCGCGCAACAAGTCAATATGCCGTGTTAGCAAATCGTTGCCATGCCGTTGCAGCTTGTGACAGTGAAAAAATAGGTGCCACCTGGGTGCCAGGCGCGACGATATTCAGGCATGATGGTAGTATCGTGGTACAAGTATGCGGCGCAATGCCCTTCGGTTATTGCGCCCTACGTGCTGTGATGTCAAGACGTAAGCCAATACTGTTCGGTTAATTGATGTAAAATATATAAATCAACTGGTTACTATGCTTTTTCTGCACGAAAGGTTGCTTAGCCGAACAATATTGAGACGTAAGCCCTTTTTGTTGTGCACACCCGCTCGATTGGGCCACATTACCAAGCCGTAACCAAGCTTGACCCTATTTCTCCTCAGAAATTAGGGGATCACCGAGGTAATAAATCAGGAATTATTTATGGCCAATAACGATCAAATACTTCTAGACCAAATCGTCGAAGATCAACACATAGCTCGCCTACCTACCGCTAGTAAGTCGGATTTTTTTGAGCAGTATGTTGCAGAGCAAGTCTTGAAGGACTACGACCTGTCAGACGAGGAAGTGGAATATGGCCTGACTGGGGGTGGCCGCGATGGAGGAATTGACGGTATTTATACCTTCGCTAACGGAGAATTGGTCCGGGAAGACTTCGACCATACTGCTTTAAAAAAGAGCGTTGTAATCGACGTCATCATCATACAAAGCAAGACAAGTACCGGTTTCGACGAAGAAACGATAAACAAGCTTATAGCGGCGACTGGCCATCTGTTTGCATTGGCGCAGCCACTGGATGGCTATGCTGGAGTGTACAACGAAGGCGTTCGAGATGGAGTCGGCAATTTTCGTCGCCTCTATACTGCGATTGCCGGACGTTTTCCCACCTTGCGCTTCGGCTATTACTACGTTACTCGAGGCGACAGGAATGATGTGCACCCAAATGTGCAACGAAAAACTGACGATTTGCGAGGCGTGGTACGTGGCCTGTTTACAAACGCAGAATACATTTTTTCCTTCTTTGGAGCAACAGACTTGTTGGGGTTGGCGCGACGCCAACCCACAACTTCATTTGAGATAAAATATAGCGAGAGCCTGACAGGACGGGATGGCTATATCGCATTAGTGCGTCTAAAAGATTTCATCAACTTTATTCGCTTCGACGACGGCCAGCTCCGCAAAAACTTATTTGAGGCTAACGTACGCGATTACCAGGGTAGTAATCAAGTTAATGAGGACATGCATCAGTCTCTGATCGGAGGCGGGCCGGAAGATTTCTGGTGGCTTAACAATGGCGTGACCGTTGTGGCGAGTCGTGCAGTTCAAGGCGGGAAAATATTGACAGTTGAAGACCCACAAATCGTCAATGGACAACAAACATCCACAGAGATATTTAACTACTTTCAAGGAGCAAACACCGAGGCTGACGAACGATGTTTAATGGTGCGCGTGATAGTCGCCAATGATACGGCGACCCGTGATCGGATCATCAAAGCAACGAACAATCAAACATCAATCCCCGCTGCATCTCTCCGCGCCACAGAGAAAATTCATCGGGATATTGAAGAATTCTTGGCGCCATTTTCTATTTACTACGATCGCCGCAAAAATTCACAGAAGCAGAAAGGTCGACCCACAGATAAAATTATCAGCATTGGACTGCTGGCCCAAGCAATGATGTCAATCGTCCTTCAGCGGCCGGACGATGCACGTGCAAGACCATCATCACTAATTAAAAAGGATGAAGACTACAACAAGATTTTTAATCCAGAGTTTCCTATCCAGATTTACTTGATTGCGGCCACAATTGCGAAGGTTGCTCATGCGAGCCTGCGTGCTCGAGAAAATCTGGCGCCCAAGGATCGAAATAACTTGCTGTTCTATGCCGCCATGCATGCCGCGGCTGCTTTAGTTGGCGTTGCTCGACCATGTCCGAAGCAGCTTGCAGCGATCAAACTGGAGACTATTACCGAAGATCTGATGCGGATGAGCATTGACTTTGTGGAGCAATTGTATCGGAACCTCGGAGCAAACGACCAAGTTGCCAAAGGCACAAACATGCTGCAAGCGCTGAAAACGCAACTAGCGGAGCACTACCAGCCAGCCTGGTAGGGTGGGCAGGTTTTTGTGCCCACGCGGGACCACTGATCGCGATATACGCCACTGGCGGTTTTGTTTTTTTATTTGTCTCTGGTTATCCTGATGGAAAATCTAAACGGTGGGGTGGGCACCTAGTTGCTCTGGCGCACCATGAATGTTGATGCATCACTTGATCACGTGGGCACAAAAAAACGTGCCCAGATCACAGGGTCAGGCCTTACAATTTACATGCAAATTGCAAGGCATGACCCCCTGTCTTTACACCACCTGGAATAACGATCTCAATGAACTGAAACCGGGTTGGCCGCCCGTGATGGCAGGCGCTGCTTATCCCGGATTTTCCATTGGCACTCTACTGCGACCGCACAACGCACTGAATCTGCGCGAGAAAAGTTGAAAAACAGTCTGCCACCGTAGAGTAACCACGCCTTCGACTGCTGTGCAACGTTTCTCGCCCATCTTCAGCACCTTGCGCGGGCACATTTTGCGTTTTAGGGAATGTGAATGTGCCCGCGCAAGGTATATACCCCAATCTATCAAGTCACCCTTCAAAGAACCGTACATTTTGCCGCTACATGAGTGTAGAGGCGTACCCGTCTACAGGATGATACCCCCATTGTACCCCCATTGTTTAAATGGCAACGAGGTGAGCATGTTAGGCTGGCTGAAAGAAAAATTTATCGGCTGGCTGAAGGAGGAAGAGAATGTCTCAAAGGTTCCTCTGTGTGACTTTGATCGATTGAGCCGGGCATTGCGTCCGGCCGATGTGATTTTGGTAACGGGGGGCACCCGCCTTAGCCAGTTTATAAAAAATATTACGCAAAGTCAGTGGACACATTCGGCGTTATACGTTGGGCGTCTCTGTGAGATTGGCGATGCCGTGCTGCGGCAGCATATTCAACGGCATTATCAGGAAAGCCAGGGTGCGCCGTTAAGTCTGGATGAACCGTTAATCATCGAGGGATTAATCGGACAAGGAATTATTGTCGAGCCACTCAGTAAATACCGTGGGGTGAATATGCGCGTGTGCCAGCCACGTGGTTTGTCATCCAATGATGCTTCGCGGGTGCTGCGGTTTGCGGCGCGTCATTTGGGCGTGCCTTATGACATACGTCAATTGTTTGATCTGGCGCGCTGGATGTCGCCACATGCCTGGTTGCCACGGCGTTTAGGCTCTACATTGTTTGAGATTAATACAAGCTTGTCTGAACGCACAATATGCTCCACACTGATCGCGGCAGCGTTTGAGTCGGTCCGTTTTCCAGTCACGCCGGTGGTGCATCGCGGTGATGATGGCGAATTGCGGTTTTATCCGCGCAACACCCGCTTGTGTACGCCGCGAGATTTTGATTATTCACCTTATTTTGATAGCGTGAAGTTTTCTTTAGTGGCAATAGATGATGTTGGCGCTTACCGTCATCTGCCTTGGGATAAGCGCGGCACGATCTGTAATGATGAACACGAATGTTTCCTTCTTGATGTTACCCGGGATGCTATTTTTCATTATTATATGAAAGGTGATATGAAAGATGACGATATTTCACGGCATGCTTTGAACTGGCGCCATGTGCGTGCCAGGCAGCGGGCCAGGCAGCGTGGCGCAAGCCATCACAGAAAATTGCATAAAGAAACATAAAAGTTGTTTTAGGAATACGCGAGGAGTGAACAGGACATGATGTCATTTTTATGGATAGGTTTGCTGGTAGCCATGATAGGTCTACTGGCATACATGCGGGTACCTTTAATTATTGCAACGGTAATTGTATCAGGCGTGCCGATTTTATGGACGGTGCTTGATACGCCATCACCTGCCGTCATCGCGTTACTCTGGTCTACTTTTGTTGTCACCGCCATTTTACTCAACGTACCCAAGCTGCGCCGCGTGTGGATTAGCGATCGTGTGTTGCCGCTGTTCCGCACGGCGTTGCCGCCCATGTCCAAAACCGAACGCGATGCGCTGGAAGCCGGCACCGTGTGGTGGGACGGTGAGTTGTTCAGTGGCAATCCGGACTGGCTCAAGTTGCTGACTATTCCCACACCACAGATCAGCGCAGAGGAGCAGGCGTTTCTGGATGGGCCGGTTGAAGAATTGTGCCGCATGCTGAATGATTGGGAAATCACCGAAGAGCTACATGACCTGCCACCACACGTCTGGCAGTTCATAAAAGATAATCGTTTCTTCGGCATGATTATTCCCAAACAATACGGTGGCCTGGAATTCTCCGCGCTGGCCCATTCAGAAGTCGTCATGAAAATTTCCAGCCGCAGTGTTACTGCTGCCGTGACTGTCATGGTGCCCAATTCATTGGGGCCTGCCGAGTTGTTGCTACATTACGGTACGGATGAGCAAAAAAATTATTATCTGCCACGCCTGGCGCGCGGTGAAGAAGTCCCCTGCTTTGCCTTGACTGGCCCAGAAGCGGGCAGTGATGCCAGCTCGATGCCGGATACCGGCGTCGTGTGTCGCGGTACCTTTACAGATAAAGGCGAAGGCCAGGAAATTATTGGCATACGTCTGAATTGGGACAAGCGTTATATCACCCTGGGGCCCGTGGCGACGGTGTTGGGGCTGGCCTTTAAACTCTATGATCCAGATCGCTTGCTGGGGGACAGAAGTGATGTTGGCATTACCTGCGCTTTAATTCCCGTCACGACCCCCGGCGTGGTGATTGGCAATCGACATTTTCCTTTGAATATTCCCTTTCAGAATGGGCCTAACAGCGGCAAGGATGTGTTCATTCCAGTGGACTGGATTATTGGTGGACCGAAACGCGCGGGTCAAGGGTGGCGCATGTTGATGGAATGCCTGGCGGCAGGGCGTTCCATTTCATTACCGGCACTAGCAACGGGCGCGGGCAAGATGGGATGCCGCGCCACGGGTGCATATGCGCGCGTCCGCAAACAATTCAAAACCTCCATCGGCCGTTTTGAAGGTGTAGAGGAAGTGCTGGCACGCATGGCAGGCTATACGTACATGATGGATGCGGCGCGCACCATGACCGCAGGCGCAATAGATCTGGGTGAGAAACCTTCTGTGGTATCAGCTATCGTTAAATATCACCTGACAGAGTGCATGAGAAAAGTGGTGAATGATGCGATGGATATACAAGGCGGGAGCGGTATCTGCATGGGGCCACGTAATTTGCTGGGGCGCATCTATCAATCCATTCCAATTGGCATCACCGTTGAAGGTGCGAATATTCTTACACGCAGTCTGATTATTTTTGGCCAGGGCGCAATACGCTGTCACCCATATGTTATCAAGGAAATCCAGGCGGCAGCAGAGCCGGATGCGCAGCAGGCTTCCTTGAAGTTTGATGATGCATTATTCGGCCATATTGGTTTTACCATGAGCAATGCAGTTGGTGCATTTTGGATGGGTATCAGTGGTGCACGCTTTGTGTTTGTGCCGGCATCCGGCCCAGAAGAGCGTTACTATAAACAGTTGACCCGCATGAGCGCGGCGTTTGCCCTGGTGGCCGATGCGGCCATGCTGGTGGCAGGTGGTTCATTAAAACGTCGAGAAAAAATTTCAGGGCGACTGGCGGATGTGTTGAGCCATCTGTATCTTGCGTCTACCGTGTTGAAGCGCTTTGTCAGTCAGGGACGACCCAGCAGTGATCTGCCCATGGTGCAATGGGCGTGTCAGGATGCCTTGTGCAACATTCAGAATGCACTGGATGGAATATTGCATAACCTCCCCAGTCGTCCGGTCGCGTGGATATTGCGCAGGCTGATATTTCCGCTGGGCAAACCTTATGCCGCACCACGCGATGCGTTAGGCCATAAAGTGGCAGGTGTACTGCTGCAACCTTCAGAAGCGCGCGATCGTTTAACGGCGGGTCTGTATGTTCCCACTGCGCTCGACGAGCCGTTGGGTCGCCTGGAAGATGCGTTAAATAAAGCGCTTGCCGCAGAGGCAACAGAGAAAAAATTACGCGTCGGACTCGGGCCGGGCGGATACAGCGGCAATGATGAAACACCGCGTGTGCAGGCGGGAATCAAGCTGGGTGTTATTACTGAAGAAGAAGCACAATTGATGTATGATGCCATTGCTGCGCGCAGGGAAGTGATTAAAGTAGATGATTTCACGCAAGACTACTGGCGAAGGGAGAAAGTAGAATGTCCAACGGAACAGACGGCTCCGGCCGATCAAGTCGATCCGACCAAGCCGCTAAGATCGGCAAAATTGGCCAAACCGGCAAAACGGTATATGTAGTTGACGGTAGCCGCACGCCGCAACTGAAGGCAAAGAACAAGCCGGGGCCTTTCCAGGCGGCTGATCTTGCCATCGGTGCGGGGCGTCCTTTATTGGCGCGCCAAAACTTTCAGCCCCATGATTTGGACGAAGTCATTCTCGGTTGCGTCATGCCCGGCCCGGACGAAGCAAATATTGCACGCGTGGTTGCGCTGCGTCTGGGGTGTGGCAAACATGTTCCGGCGTGGACTGTGCAGCGCAATTGTGCCTCAGGGCTACAGGCGCTGGATTGTGCTGCACGTAATATTGCATCGGGACGCGCCCATTTGATTCTGGCGGGCGGTGTAGAGGCGATGAGCCATGCGCCCGTATTGCTCAATAACGACATGGTAACGTGGCTCGGTGAGTGGAGCGCCGCGCGTAATTTTGGTGCGCGCCTGGCGGCATTAAGTAAATTGCGTGCTGGATATTTCAAACCCATCATCGGTTTATTGCGCGGCCTTACGGATCCCGTCGTCGGCCTGTCCATGGGTCAGACCGCTGAAAATCTCGCGCATCGTTTTAATATCAGCCGTGAACGTATGGATGCCTTCGCGCTGGAAAGTCATCGCCGACTTGCCAAAGCGCAAGATGACGAATTGCTGGGGGAAATCGAAACCCTTTATGATACCCAGGGTCATGCTTACGAACATGATGATGGGCTGCGTCGCGGCAAAGATCATGAGGATGACATGGCAAAAATGGCCAAACTCAAACCGGTATTCGATCGTCATTTTGGTAGTGTCACGGCGGGTAACAGCGCGCAAATTACTGACGGCGCCGCGTTACTGGTATTAGCCAGTGCCGAGGCTGTTGAAAAATATAAACTACCGGTGTTGGGGCGGATTATTGATATTCAGTGGGCAGGCCTCGATCCAACGCAAATGGGATTAGGCCCCGCGCACTCCATGGCGCCGATCATGCGACGTCATGGCCTTGCGATTCAGGATATTGATTACTGGGAAATCAATGAAGCGTTTGCTGCGCAAGTATTAGCGTGTCTGGAAGCGTGGAAAGATGTTGAGTATTGCCGTACAGAATTAGGGCTAGATCATGCATTCGGTGAAATCGACCTTGCCAGACTGAATATTGATGGCGGTGGCGTAAGCCTCGGACATCCCGTCGGCACCAGTGGCGCGCGCATTGTCTTGCACTTGCTGAATGTGTTAAAGCGCACTAAAACTCGCCGTGGCATGGCCAGTTTATGTATTGGCGGTGGCCAGGGTGGCGCTATGTTGGTTGAAAGTGGAAGGGAGTGATGTCAATGAACCAACCAACAGGCAAGCCAATCTATAAACACTGGCGCGTTGAGCGTAATAATGACGCTATTGTGTGGCTTCATATAGATGTTGCCAATAATAATGCCAATATACTTTCCTCGGCTGTGCTGGATGAGCTAAATGAGATTCTGGAAAAATTGACTTACGAGATGCCGCGCGGTGTGATTGTCCTGTCAGACAAGCCGAATGGCTTTGTTGCGGGCGCCGATGTCAAAGAGTTTGCTCCCTTGAAAGAAACCGCCGAAGCTTTGGTGTTACTGCGACGTGGGCAGCGCGCGATGAGTCGTCTGGCGGAATTAAAGTGTCCTACTGTAGCCATGATTCACGGTTTTTGTCTGGGCGGTGGCATGGAGCTGGCGCTGGCATGCCGTTATCGCGTCGCAGATGAAGATCCACGTACGCGACTGGGCTTGCCTGAAATTAAATTAGGCATTCATCCAGGGTTCGGTGGCACGGTACGTTTGCCGCCGTTGATTGGCGCGCCGGCAGCGATGGATTTGATGTTGACCGGAAAAACCATCGATGCACGCACCGCGAAAAAAATAGGTTTGATTGATCATGCAGTCCCCGCGCGCCACCTCAAGCGTGCCGCAATCTCTGTGATTATGAACCCGCCCGCACCCCATCACCCTGGTTTTATCCAGTCGCTGACTAATAAAGGTTTTATAAGAAATATCTTGGCGAGTGCGATGCGTCATCGCGTTGCGGAAAAAGCCAGTGAAGCCCATTACCCCGCACCTTATGCGCTGATAGATCTGTGGGTGAAGCACGCCCACGATCCTGTAAAAATGATGGAAGAAGAGGCGGCATCAGTCGCGCATTTTGTGTTGGGTAAAACCGCGCATAATCTGGTGCGGGTGTTTTTCCTGCAGGAACGCCTCAAATCACTCGGTAAAAAAACACTGATTGCACCGCAGCATGTGCATGT